>DASQFV010000081.1:0-6486 GCA_035632975.1 Nitrospiraceae bacterium | reverse complement strand
GTATCGGACTTCAGAGGCTGCGACGGTTCGGACGCCCCATCCGTTAAACATATCCCCGCCGACTAATGTCTTGGCTGTTCTCATGCCGTGCTTATAGTCGGCAATCCCTGTCCAGAGACAGTGGCCGGCATTCGACGTCTTGACTCGACAGGGCTGCTTGGACCCGTCCAAGGCTAAGGCATAAGACGAGAGGTCGTTGCACCAGAAGCGTCGCTCGAACTGAGTCCGTAGCTTGTCCGCCTCCTTGAGAAGCCGCTCGGCCTGCTCCGTATGGCCCAGCACGAAGGCTAATTGAGCCGCGCCCCGCTTGGCGGCAAACACGTATCCTTGCACTTCACAAAGTGCGATGGGTCCTTCCGCCGAGCGGCCATCTGCATGAAACACGGCATCCTGAGAATCTTTCCATCCTTGATGAACGAGGCCGTCTTTAGACCGGCGGCTGTACTCCACGAACCCATCACCATCAAGATCTCCCGCATGATCGATCCACTGCAAGGCACGCTCAATATTCGACCAGATCTGGTCAATAAACGCCTGATCGCCTGTCCGTTCATAATACGCTCCAGCCAGCATAATGAACAGCGGCGTCGCGTCGACGCTACCGTAGTAGCGCCCGTATGGGATCTCGTTGAGTGCTGCCATCTCTCCCTTGCGTGTTTCATGCAAAATTTTTCCGATCTCTGCATCTTGCTCCGGAACCACCTCCCTCGCCTGAGTAGCCGCCAGATAGGCCAATACACCACGGGCGATGCTTGGATTGACCCAGAGAAACTCGAATGCAGTAATGAGGCCGTCGCGCCCAAATGGGGTGCTGAACCATGGAACACCGGCATAGGGATAGGGACCGTCGGGGGTGTCTGTAACCATCATGTGAAGGTCGGCAAGTGACCGATTCAGCCAGACGTTGAATTGCTCATTCGATGTCACGATGAGGCAATCTTCTGCTTTGGCGGAATGGAGCGCTCGTTCTACTGCGACGAGTGCGCGATCATACGAGAGAGCACCCCTGCTTCGCCTGCCGATGTCACAGGAGATCGTGAGCTCCCACTGGACGGCTTCTCCCGCCGGCAAAAGCGTGTCGCAATGGATCTGACTGAGAAGGACGGTCGTCGGCGCCGGCGCACAGTGGACGGTCACCCATCGATCCACACGATCCAATCCCTCATACCCGAGCGATATTCCATCTTTGGACTTGACGGTCTCCAGGCGTCGGCCTCGTCGATTTCGCTGGGTCCCGCGGACTTCGAAAAGATCGGCAAAATCGGCACCCACAGAGATGGAGAGCCGGACCGGAATGGGAAGCAGGCTATAGTTGTGGATTCGCAGGCGCTCGAAGCAGCGTCCCTGCCACAAGAACCGAGTCCGAGACACGTGCAGCGCTCCGCGCGTGACCTCTACTTGTCCCTCATGCGTCATATCGGGATTCATGAGATCGACATTGAGTAGGATGTTCTTCTCCTGTATCGTCGAGCTGAGCAGCAAGAGCCGCTCCCCGTTCAGGGTCAGCTCGAAACGGGATAGAAAGCGCGTCCCTTCGTGGTAGAGGCCATGTGAGCCTGATCTCAGAGAATGGATGTCGCCGTATCGATCGAACAATCCGAACGTGTCACCCTGCTTCAGCACCTCGACGTGCTCTTCGGTCAACGAGGAGGAGGCGACGATGCTGCATTGATCAGTGAGATGATCGGCGTCTTCCATGAGTCCTTCTCATTGGTGTCGAATCGAGCGGCTCAACCAACCTCCGAGGGAGGCAGTGAGAAGAAATGTCGCGCCAATGCCCGCAATTCCCGCCGATTCACCAAACCGCTCGGTAATCTGGCCGAACACGGTGATCCCGCTGATGGCGGCCGTCATCGCGCCTGTGCCGTAGAGTCCGAGCACGCGTCCCACCATCATTCGAGGCGTCAGCTCTTGCACGATACCCCAGGCGATCGGGGTAAAGGCTCCCATCCCTCCTCCGATCATCATCATGAGAAGGCCGACCTGGTAGAGGTCTGTCGTCCAGACGAGCACGCCAATCGCCAGCCCGCTCACCGCACTCGTCAAGACGATGATGTTGACTCGATCGGCGAGCGTTCGTCCCGTGGACCAGAGGAGCACGATCGACATGACGAGCAATCCGACTCCCAGGGCAGACCAGAGATAGCCTACCTCGACCGGCCCCAGGCCCAACAGCTTATTCGCAAAGACCGGAAACAACGTCGTCAGGGCGCTGGCGCCGAATCCATAACACGCCGCAGTCACGATCAGCAGCAAGATGACTCGTTGTTTGGTCACGACGAAGGCCAGCCCCTCCGTAAGATCGTGCCATAATGAACCACCGATCTTCGATGGTCCAGCAGACGGCTGCGCTGTTCCCAGTCGCACTAACCCAAGGCACAGCGCTGCCACGAGATACGTGGCCCCGTTGAGGCAAAGCACTTCCTGCGAGCCGAACAGGGCAATCCCCAAGCCGCTCACCGCCGGGCCGAAAATGATACCCAGACTGGTCGTGCTTTGGATCAGAGCATTCGCTGCCGTAAATTGCGCGCGCGGAACGATCAGCGGCACCGACGACGTCAGCGCAGGACTAAACGTCGCCATCGCCACCGCATCGAGGAGGACAAGGATATACAAGAGATTGACCGTGAAGGTGTCGGTTGAAACGGCGCAGGGAATGATGCCGATCAGCACCGCTCGGAATACATTCGCTCCGATCAGGAAGAATTTTTTCGGCAACCGGTCCACAAACACACCGATGAAGGGACCGAGCACGATGGGTGGGATCGTATGAAGGAGTCCGATGATGGTGGTTTTCACCGGCGAGCCGGTAATCGAATACACGAACCAGAGGAGAGCAAGGTTTGAGATGCCGTCACCGACTTGGGAGACCAGTTGGCTGAGCCATATCAAACCGAAATCTCTCGTGAGAAGCAGGCGGCGGCGGATCACGACGGGGACCTTTTCTTGTGCGACGTTGCGCCCAGAGGTGACACCCGTTGTGAAGATAATTCATCCCTCACTCTCTATCCTGACCTTATCCGTCTTCACCGCTTTCACTCCTGGAACCTGCCTGGCCGCTTCTACAGCTTCCAACACAATGACTTGGAATCGTACGGCGCCGCTGAGCGACACCACTCCTTGTTCCGTCTTCACGTCGAAATTGGCGGCCGTTACGGTGGCGCTTTTGGCAAATCGCTCTTTGACATGGCGAGTAATGATGTCGTCTTGTTTGTGCGTAATAGTCTCCAACAGTTCTTTGACCACCTCCAGCTTGTTCGACACAGATTTGACGGTCGGTACCGTGCTCGCAATGTCCGCTGCCGCGGCTTTTTCCGCTTCGCTAGACACTTTTCCCGCGAGCGTGACCTCGTCCGACCCGGCTTCCACTTCGATCTCATACGGAAAAAGGCGGGGATCTCCCAGCAAGGCAAGTTTGACCGTCAGGATCAGCGAGGATACGGCTTTCTTGCCCGTCCCTTCTTTCCCCTTCTCTGCCCCCTCTTCTCCACTCTCTTTTTTTGTCTTTGACTCATCACTCTTGGGTGTGGGCGAATTGTCCGCCCCTTTGTTCTGATCGGCGGAAGGCTGAGCTGATGTGTTCGAACGCGGCTCACTCTGTACCGGTCTCGGACTCGCGAGCTGGCTCATGAGCAGGGCACACAGGCAGATTACCAGAAGGGCCCTCTCCGGTCCAAAACCGTTGCACCTGAGCTGCGACCGTCTCATTTCGCTCCATTTCATTTCTGTCGAGATCATCCTAGCCTGGACTAGTGAATACAGGCTGGCCGACATGGTCTTCGTGACGAGGCGATGGAGCGCGGCCACGTGCAGACCCCCGTTTCACGCCTCACGTTTCACGGGTCTTGGAGCGGGCCGAGTACGATGCAGCTGATTGCGGATCGTTCGTCATAGTGGAACAGTCAATGTCGGACAGGTTCCTAGGGAAGGACACACGACAGAACCGGCTCACGCCGGCATGAAGTCGGAAACGACCGTTTTGAACGGCTGTCGTCGACTGAACGCAGCTGCGACGGCTGCAGTACCCAACAACAGCACTCCGATACCTATAAGGCTCGCCGAAGGTCCAATGACATCCGTCGCCCACCCAAATCCTGCCATCCCGGCCATGGCGGCAGCCATCGCGCCTGTGCTGAAGGTGGTAAAGACACGGCCTAAGAGATGTTCGGGCGTCAATTCTTGCAACATCGCCAAGACAATCGGCGTAAACACGGCGGTGCTGCCACCGAACACAATGATGAGGGCGGCCGCCATAACGGGAGCCTGTAGCATACCGAGCGTACACACCGCGACGGCGCCGACGGCCAGAGCAGCGGAAATCAACCGTAGACGGTTTTGGAGATCTCCCTGTTTAATCCAAGCCAGCCAAAAAGATGCAGCCAGCATGCCGATCCCGAGTGATGACCACAACCACCCGAGTTCGACGGGACTCGCATCGAGATGTTGTGTCGCAAACACGGGCAGCAAGAAAATAAAGGCGCTCGCGCCAAAACTGAAGAGCGTAGCGGTAAGCATGAGCAGCAGCACAGTCCGCTGCTGAAGGAAGACAAACCGAAATCCAACCACAAGATCCTGGAGGATTGTGGGTTTGTCGACCGATCGCACGCTCACACATAGCGTTTCCTGCAGACGGATCGGCATGAGGCACAAAGCAGACACCAAGAAAGTCGCCGCATCGAAGTAGAGAACATTTTGAGCTCCGATCATAGCAATCCCCACCCCGCTGACTACCGGTCCGATCAGAATGCCGATATTGGTCGTGCTTTGAATCAGCGCATAGGCCGCGGTCCGTTGAGCGCGAGGCGCGAGAAGCGGAACGGCCGACGCTAACGCCGGACCGAAAACCGTGGAGACGATCGACGTCGCGAAGACGAGCACGTAGAGCCGTTCGAGCGTCAAGGCCCCCATGGCGTACAATAAAGGGATGAGCAGGACCAGCCCCGCGCGGATAAGATCCACCCAGATCAATACCGGCTTTTTCTTCATCCGATCGAGATAGACACCGATGAGCGGGCCGAAGACCAACGGTGGAATGGTCTGGAGTAATCCGATAATCGCCATCTTGAAGGCCGACCCCGTCAGTTCATATACGAACCACAACAGGGCCACTTTGTTCATGCCATCGCCGATCTGGGAAACGACCTGACCTGAAAACAGCAAACCGAAATTCTTTGTCTTTAGCAACTCCCATCCGGATGCTGCCCGACCTTCCATCATCTTGTCGCTGTCCACCACGGCAAAACCTCCTCGTAGTCCTCAATCACAGAATGCACGTGTCTGCGAATTTAAATAGGCATGATCTTTCTCCTGGCGGCCTCGTGAATCATGGCTCGAGTAGTATAACCGAAAGTGTCTGGCCTGCGGGTGAAATCTTTGCTTCGATCTTATCCCCTGGGCTGACCCTGTTCCTGACCTTGGTATTATCGTCGAGTTCGAGATGCACCTCTTTGCCAGATTGATCGGTGATGACATAGGATTTGTCCATGATATCGAGCGTGGCATCGCCTTGGTGATCCTTCGTCATCTGAAACTCACCGACAACCTTGGACACTTCGCCTGTCACAATTTTCAAAGGTGAGGAGTCGGAAGGCGATCGAGTTTCCGCCTGGGCTCCCAGAACCGCTATGAGGCCCACACTGCCGATGGCCATGGCCAAACTTGTCGACTTTATGGACTCCATATGGCACCTCCTTCTGAAGATGGGAGGGAGCATGATCCATGTTTACGCACTGGTCGATAACACAGGCCAGGAGGAGAAACTCGTGCTCTCTGCCTCTTTTTTGTAGGTCATACCAATCACGCGCTCATACAACCGGACATAGTCTTGCGCCATTCGTTCCACCGTGAACCGCTGCTCGAAGGTCGAGCGGCATCGTCCACGGTCGATTTCAGGAATACGTTGAATGGCCGCCGTCATCTCGTCGAGTCCCTCGCAGACGAATCCGGTAACGCCGTCCTCAATGATTTCAGGAATGGAACCACGCCGATAGGCCAGCACAGGCGTTCCGCAGGCGAGCGCTTCGATCAGCACAAGGCCGAAGGGTTCAGGCCAGTCATACGGGCAGACTAACGCTGTGGCATTACCCAGAAATTCATCCTTCTCGGCGTCGGTGATCTCACCGAGATACTCGATTAATGGATCAGCGAGCAGCGGCTCGATTTCGGCGTGAAAGTAATCCTGATCTGCCGGATCAACCTTCGCAGCTATCCGCAACGGAATCCCGACCCGCTTGGCAATCTCAATGGCATGATCCGGTCGCTTCTCGGCGGCAATACGCCCTAGAAATGCCAAATAGGCCCCAGGTTTCGGATGAAAGCCATAGAGATCGCTCGGCAAACCATGGTAGATGGTGGCCTGCCAATTTGCCCAGGAGACAGGTTTCCGCTGGGCATCCGAAATCGACACAATCGGCAACTCTCTATACTCACGAAATACCGGCTGCAGTTCTGGGAGGTCAAGCCGACCATGGAACGTGGCCACCGTCG
>DASQFV010000080.1:0-5353 GCA_035632975.1 Nitrospiraceae bacterium | reverse complement strand
TTTATGGGACTGAGCTTGCCTGAGCATGGCTACCATGCGCCGAACGAATACTTCGACTGGGGCCAAGCCTCCGGTGGGATGAATGCCTTCGCACATTATTTTGCAGAACTTGCCAAGATGGGAAAGATATAGGGCAGCCTGGTCGTCCTCCTGCTCGCGGAACAGAGGAGGGGATGGAGCCTGATGCTCTTCTGTGCTCGCGCAACGCGCGGTCGCGGACTCCCCTCGTTGGACGCGCGCAGTGGAAGATCAATCAGCCCCCATCCCTGAGAGAGAACGAGCGAGCTTGGAGGGAGCATTTATTTCGTTCGACGCGCGCACTCGAGGATCAACCAGGCTGCCCTCCAAGAACAGATGAGGCGACTTAGAAGGAATTGATTGGGTTATCGTTGGGATGATCCGGCCCTGCCCTAATGGTTCATGACCAGAAGCTATAGCTCCCTAGAAGTTACGGGATATCGAACTGCCAGCGTCCACGCCGTTCAGGCAGCGTGAATGCTGCGGCGAGGTGATCGAGGAAGTCTTGACGGGGGATGGCTTCGGCTCCCAGGGCGGTGATGTGGGGTGAGGATTGTTGGCAATCGATGAGGCGAAAATCCCACGTCTGGAGCTGGCGAACGAGCGAGACTAATGCGACTTTCGAAGCATCGGATGTACGGGTGAACATCGACTCTGCGAAAAAGGCGCTTCCTAGCGCCACGCCATACAGTCCGCCTACGAGTTGTCCTTCCTGCCAGGTTTCAACAGAATGGGCGTACCCGAGTTCGTGTAAGCGCGTGTAGGCCTTGAGCATTTCCGCAGTGATCCACGTGCCACCGTCTGGATATTGCGGTCTTGGTTCTGCGCAATGCTGCATCACGTCACGGAAGCACCGGTCGAGCGTGGCGCTGAATATGCCGGGACGAAGACCTCTCTTTAGGCTGCGCGAGATATGGAGTTTGTCGGGAAAGAGCACCGTCCGTGGATCGGGCGACCACCACAAGATGGGTTGGTCTTCGCTGTACCAGGGAAAGATGCCATGTCGGTAGGCTTCGAGCAATCGCTCTGGGCGCAGGTCGCCTCCGACGGCGAGCAAGCCATCCGGTGAGGCCTGCTCAACGGGTGGAAAGCGCAAATCCTGCCCGTTCGCACTCAAGACGAACATACAGGGCCAAAGTACGCGAAGCGATGCAAAAAGGCTACGGTCTTGGGAACCGGATCTTCACTCTTTCTTTTCTTCTACCTGAGCCAAGATCGGCTGGAAGATGGGATCTGCGTCCAGCACCGCCTTCAACGATTCTGCTCCAATGAAGAATTGCCAGATGTCCGGAGTCTGCCCGGGAATTTCAGCAAACCATCGGTTGGCTTCCGTCAGTCGCTCTAAGAGCGCCCGATTGTCTCGGTCCGGGGTGAATAGCAAGCTGTAGGCTTTGGTGTATTCGGCCATAAATTTATCTAGCGGCAGGTCGGCGAGCGCGAGCGCCTCATCGGCATCCTGATAGGCATTCCGAATGTCTGAGTCGTCAAAGATGCGGTTCCAGGCTACTTTGTTGATGCGGGACCAAGCCAGTTGGAGTAGGGCTTCGGCTCTGCCGGCTCTTTGCTCAGCCGGGATGGCTTTGACTAAAGATTGGTGAGTAGCGATCGCGGCTTCTTGATCGTTATTCCAGCGTAAGGCCACGCCTAACCGAAACTGGTTATCGAGTTGTTCCGGTCGTACGATGGTCAAGGTTTGCATGGCTGAGAGCATGCGGTACAGGTAATCGGCGGTCGTCGGTTTGTCGAACCCACCCATCTCCATCCCCAGCGACAGGTCCATGCGCTCTGCTTGGGCGTAAATGTTCCAAAAATGCTCGTTTACTACCAAGGCAAGCGCCGGATCCCTCACAGTGAGTTTGTGGAACGGGATGGCCTCGCGCAAGACAATGGCATAGAGGTGTCGGCTCAGTACCATAAGGGCCTCGGGCTGATTGGGGTCGATGATGAGCACACGATTCAACATAGCCACGCGGTCACGCAGTTCTGGGAAGTTGGCTGCGCGAGCGGCCCCGGCGGTCAAGAGACCCGGGACGTCCGTCGGTCCCCACCAGACCAGCGAGTCGGGTAGAGCCCGACTGGTTTCCGTGACAAACGGAATTTTCTCCTGGGTACCACTGTCGGAGACGGCGCCGCTGGTGACGGGAAGGTTCACGATCGCCCGATCACCCGCGAAGCCGTGTTTTTTCAGCCCGGAGAGAACGACCCATTGGGTGGTGATTTCTTTCAGCGCGCGTCTGGTCCGCTTAATCGTCGTCGTCCACTTGACCGAGCCGGCTGCGTAGGTCAATGGAGCGGTCAGGGAATCCTGGTAACTGACGGACAATTTCACCAAGGTGGTCGGCACTGCCACGATCGGGCCATTCGGTCGAAGACGGAACGAGGCCGAAGGGAGCGGTGCGCTTCCGACGATGTGAATATGGAATCCGGTTCCCGGCGGCGTAAGCCCCAGCGAGTCGATCACGAAGGCCGAGGCGGGATAGCGGTTCAGGTCTTCACTGAAAAAGACCAGTTCGCCATTGCTGGGCCACAAGACCTCCATGCCGACATCGGTTCTGATGAGGGTGGAGGCATGGGTTTCTCGCAGGCGCTGCCAGCAGGAGTCGTAGACGAGGTCGGAGTCGGCCGGATAGGTTTTAATGCCATGTGGGGATGCAGCGACGAGGGGATATTGACAGGCGAAGTCGAGCTGGCCGACGCCCACCTTGTTTCCCGCTCCCATGGCTTCGGCGTAACGCTGAGCCGTCGCTTCAGCAGAGGTGACGGCCTTCTTCGCAGCAGCAGCGGCCAATGCCGGTGAGGTCTCGATCAGGGTCATCGCAGTGACAAACAACAGGGTTCCAGCGAAGAACAGGATCGTGCACCAGCCACGTTGGAGGATCTGCAGGCGCATCATGTCGGACAGGCTCCCAGACTCACCAGATAGACGCCTTATCTCATTGCTATTCGACCACGATCACGCCCTTCATGTCATGACCCGGCATGTCGCACAGGTAAGAGAAGGTTCCGGTACGTGTCGGTGTGAACTGAAACTCAACCAGGCCCTCAGGCGGGATGATCACTCGCTTGAAGCCGTCTGGACCGAACTCCTGGGCTCCGTTGCCGCCCACGTTGAGGGCGACGCCGAGGAAGAGCTCCTTGGCCACCACGGTATGGAGTTCCGTATCATGGTTGCGGAACCGTAGCACTGTTTTTTGATCGTGATGTAAGAGGACGTGATTTGGAGTGAACATCCGCGAGCCGATCTCTACGGTGACCGATTCCACCTCGGCCTCGGTTGGGCGCGCGGTGGGAGCCTGTCCGATATTGCCGTCCGCCACAGTAGAAGGGGCAACGTCGGACAGGCTCCTTGAGGGAGTCACTAGCGCCAGAGCCAGGCACATGAGCCCGAGCGTCCCTCTCACCGTGCGTTGGCCGCATCGAGGATTGCGTGGCGCATATTCATCCGGTCGACCGAGGTCAACTGCGGGACTGGACGATGTCGGCAGAGCGTGACGGTGTGCTGGAGGGAGGCGATAAAGACTTCGCAATTCGGACAGGCTCCCAGATGTCGGCGTATCTCCCGGCAAATGTCGGTTGGGAGTTCGTCGTCGATATAGGCGGACAACTGCCGGAGAAGATCCACGCAATGGCCTGGGCCATGCGTATGGCGGCGAGATGATGGCCCGGACTGTTTCTTTGGCGCTGCCGTCTTTTTCTTGGTCATGAGCGCAAACCTTCCGACTTGTGGTCATCATGGTGGGTGATGCCGCGGGCGCTGAGTTCCCGCCGCACAAATAAGCGTGCTCGGTGCAGTCGCGATTTTACGGCGCGCTCATTCAAGCCCATGATGGTCCCCACTTCTTTGGCACTCAACCCTTCCATATCACGGAGCACCAGGGCCATCCTATATTTTTTGGGCAGTTTCTCGATCGCTTGGTCGAGGGCCTGCCGGAGCTCCTTGTTCTGCAGTGCCTCTTCGGGACTGAGCCCGTCCATAGGGATCTGGAGGCGAAACTCTCCCTCGGAGGTGGGCACGAACTCCTCGAGCGACAGCTCGTGTTCCGGCTCCCCTTTGCGCTTGCGCCGCATCCGTATGCAGGCTCGTGAGGCGATGGTGTATAGCCAGGTGGAGATCCGTGCCTCGCCTCGAAAATCTTTGAGTCCTTGGTAGGCATTAAGAAATGTTTCTTGAACGAGATCCTTTGCCGACTCCGTTTCGCCGCACAGGCGGTGTGCATACCGATAGATCAGATCAACATGGTCTCGATACAGCCTATCAAATCCGTCAGGCTCTTGCATGGCTGGGCGTTGGGGAGGCGTTTTGGGAGCAGGGGCGCGCATGGCTGGCGCGAAGTCTAGGGACTTGGCTGAGGCCTGTCAAGCAAACCTGGCAGGATGCTGAAAAAGGCCGCGCGCAGGGAAGGGGATGGAGCCTGATGATCTTCTGTGCTCGCGCAACGCGCGACCTGAGAAGGATGGGAGGGAGCGGCCAGGTGCCCTTCTTGCTCGCAGAACGCGCACGATGAAAGAGGTGGAATGACACCCATGCCGATCCCTTGCTCCCGTTGCAGAGGAGGGGGTGGAGGCTGATGATCTTCTGTGCTCGCGCAACGCGCGGCCTGAGAAGGCCCTCGTTGGACGCGCGCAGTGGAAGATCAATCAGCCCCCATCCCTGAAGAGGTACCGAGTGAGCTTGGAGGGATCATCTGTAACCTCGCTCGACGGCCGCAGTGGGACCAACACGGGTGTCATTCCAAGAGAGAGAGGCAAGCGAGCTTGGAAGGATCATTCGGAAGGATGAGAGGCGTTCGATGCGCGCAGTAAAGGGCAACCTCGGCCACTCCCTCCAGGGGAGGCATGAGAAATCAGAAAGCCATCGCCCGGGCTATGACGCGTTTAGGCTCGCTAGGGTTGGGCGGGTGAAGGGCCGCTATATCGGTTAGGGGATTGGCGAGGCATTGCTTCGGGGAGTTGATGTCTCAGTGGATGGGAAGGTGACGGCCACATGCTCATGGTCGATATGCAACGTCAACCGTTGTCCTACCTTCACACGCGGGATTCCGATCTTTGAATTGAGCATGACCAGGCCGACGGGGGTGCGGAGAAAGACGAAGTTGGATTTGAGCTTGGACACGGTTCCCGAGAGAAGGAGCTGCACGTCGGCCCCGGCCGGTGGGGTTTGATTGACTTGGAGATCGTACTGTAAATCATGCACTCCAGTGATGGTATTCGTTTCATCGACTTCGACGGTCAGCGGATCTCCCTCGCGATAGTCGGTGAGACGTTCCTCCTGTGTGCCGACATGGACAGTCTGGTCACCGTCAGGCCCCCACCAGCGTAATGTTCTCGGAGCATC
>DASQFV010000079.1:0-5941 GCA_035632975.1 Nitrospiraceae bacterium | reverse complement strand
AACCTTCCAGAACGCTGGCGGACTTTTTCAGCATCCTGCTAGTGAGTGTCAGGAATGTGATCGGCGTCTGGCCTGGGCGAGCAGCTCGGCACGGGGGTCCGGGTGTGCGATGGCCCTGAGTTGGTCGTACAGTTTGCGTTCCTCGTCGGTCAATGAGGGAGGCATCACGATCTGGATCGTCAGAAAGAGATCGCCGTGGCCGCCGGTCGCAGCGGGGAGGCCCTTGCCCTTAAGTCGAAGCTTACTGTCAGCCCGACTCCCCGGCGGAACCTTCATCCGAACGGGTTCCATCAGTGTGGGGGCCATCACCTCGGCCCCCAAGGCCGCTTCCCAGGGGAAGACGGGGAGAGAGACATGAATGTCGCTCCCCTGTTGGCGAAAGACGTTGTCCGGAGCGATCGTCACGCGCAAGTACAAGTCTCCGGGCTTGCCGCCGTTGGTGCCGGCTTGTCCCTTGCCGGCAACGCGAACCCTCGTTCCATCCTGTACCCCGGCGGGGATTCGTACTTCGATCGTATTGGGATGCAGCGTCGCACCGTGCCCCTGACAGGCTGGGCATGGGCGGCCGCGAAAGACTCCACTCCCGTGGCAGGTGGAGCAGGGTACTGGCTCTTGCAAGGTCATGCGCTTCGTCACACCGGTAAACACCTCGGCCAGCGTCAGTTGCACCTCCGTTTCAAGATCCTCGCCCTGTATGGCAAATCCACGACCATTGCCGGCTCGCCCTTGCCCTTTGAACAGATTCTCGAAGATGTCGGAAAAACCTTCTCCGCCGAACGAAGTGTCCGAGCCGCCCCCCCTGCGGGCACCGGCCTGCCAGCGCGCCTGCTCGTAGGCCTCGGCCTGCTCCCAGTTGGTTCCATATTGATCATATTTCTTGCGTTTGTCCGGATCGCTCAAGACTTCGTGCGCCGCGTTCAACTCCTTGAACTTCTTCTCCATCTCGGATTTCTTGGAACCGCTATGGAGATCGGGATGAACCTGGCGCGCGAGGCGACGATAGGCCTTCTTGATGTCATCCGCCGAGGCAGACTTGGGAAGCCCGAGAATCTGATAGTAGTCGCGTTGTGTTGTCGCCATGGGAGTGGAGATAGGGTTGCTTCAGTATAGGTCAACTATCTAGAACGCAGCTTACGGGGTCGGTCGGGGCTTTTCAAGTACCGATGAGGAGGGGCAGGCGTGCTGAAGAGTGTGCCTGTCACCGTGGGACGACGGTCTTGGCGCGCGCCATCATTTTGCAGTAGGAGCAGACTTCGGCGGTGGTGGGCTGGCTGCAAGAGGTGCAGGAGTGTAGGACGGCCCGGTCTTTCTCCGTCATGGTGGCCGCAGTGGGCTGCTTCTTGCTTTGCTTTTCGAGAAAACCCCAGTAGAACGTCTGCTTCGTACCCGGCGACTCGGTCTCCAGACGATTCAGGACTTCCTTGTACTGGAGCATCTTGGAGCCCTTGGCCATGGGGCATTCCTCGACGATGTAATCGATCCGGTTCAACACTGCATAGGCCGCGAGTTCTCGTTCCGAGAGCCGGTAGAGGGGCTTCACCTTCTTGGCAAAACCCTCCACCGAGGCAGGTAACGACGGGCCCTGCTTATCCAGATATTCCACCTGCCAATGCAGCACGTTGCCCAGGAGCCGGGCCGCTTCGTCATCGAGATTGTGGCCCGTGGCCATCACATCGTACTGCTGTTTGATCGCCACGCGATTGAATTGGTAGCGTTTGATGGTCCCACATGTGGAACAGGTTGGGCGATGGATGAGCTGGGCCAGTTCCTTGATCCCTGCTCCGGCTTCTTGTTCGACCGTATGGAGGTGCAACGTGGCTCCATGTGAGGTCGCGACCGCCTCGGCGAACTTCGTCACCTTGGCGTGCGACTGCTCAGAATAGGTCCCGATGCCGAGGTTCACATAGAGTGCGTCGGCGCGATAGCCGAGCGTGAGCAGAATGTCCCAGAGCGCCAGACTGTCCTTCCCACCGGACACCGCCACGAGAATCCGGTCTTCCTTTCCAAACATCTTCTCCGACTTGATCGCCCGCGCAACCTGATCGTGGACGAAGCCATTGAAGCAGCTTTTGCAGAAGGCTGCATTGTGGCGCGGGAGGCCGATCACAGCCTTGGTTTTACATTTGGTGCAATTCATCTCTGAATCAATGTTAAATGTTGAATGATGAATGTTGAATTAGAAAGAGTGAACAGTGATCCGCCGTTGAACATTAAACATTGAGCATTCAGCATTACAGTTTCATCCCCCCGAGATCACCGGTCGAACTTCGATCTGATCGCCGTCGTACAGCATCTCGTCTTCGGTGACGAGATCATCGCCTTTGATCACCAGATGCGCTTCGACGACGAGATTCAACTCGCGCAAGAGCTCTTTGACCTTCTTGGGGCCTTTGACTTCGACGGTTCTGGCTGGATGGCTCAGTTGGACTTGCATGGGAGGATCATAATCTTCCATGCAGCCAAGGGGCAAGGGGTGTGAGGCAGTGATGAGTGATGGGTGATGTGTGAGGGGCGGCCGAAAGGAGGCTACGAGTGATGGGATAAACCGAGTCGCTGTCTGGCATATGCGATGCCTTGGTCGGCGGCGGTGAACTCGCCATCCAACTGCGCTTCGTAACATTCATCGAGCAGCCGTCCCATATCAGGGCCTGGCTGGACGCCCAATTCCAGCAGATGGCGACCCATGACGAGCGGGGTGGGGGCCTGGTCCTCAACTTCCAGTCTACGCGCGCGTTCCAGCAGCCAGGCGCCGGCAGGGAATTCGTCAACGGGTTTTGGCGGGCGGCCCGCGTGATCGGCCCGCGCGACGCGCACCAGTCGATCGATCCGTTTTACCTGCCTAGCCAGTCGGCGAACCGCGCTGTCTGAGGCGTTGGCCTCATGCAGTGCGCGGGGGCGGAGGTGGCAGAGCACAAGAGGAATCACCTCGTTGATGAGACTGTCTTGGTTCGTCAGTCGTTCGAGGAAGCGTCTCGTCGGGGCCTCTCCTTCCGGTTCGTGGCCGCGCGACGTGATGCGTCCAAAGTCAGTTGTGGTCGTCGCAGGTTTGCCGAAATCGTGACAGAGGATGCCGAGGCCTACGATCAGATCGTCGCCTTGATTGCCGGTGCGTTCCATGGCGAACCAGTCCAAGCAGTGGAGCGTGTGGATCCAGACATCGCCTTCCGGGTGCCAGATGGGATCTTGCTCGCAGCCCTGCAGCGCCATGAGTTCCGGATAGAAGCGGAGCCAGCCGCAGTCCCTCAAGAACTGTAGACCCAGTGATGGCGTAATGCTTTGGAGGAGGAGTTTTTTCCATTCCTCCCATAGCCGTTCGCCCGGTTGCCCGTCCTGTGTCAGTGTCTTGCAGAGAGCAACCGTCTCCGGCGCGGCGGTCAACCCGAATCGTGCGGCCAGTTGCATGCCGCGCAGCACGCGCAAGGGGTCTTCGCTAAAGCGATCCGAGGCGTGACGCAGTACGCGCGCATCGAGGTCAGCCCGGCCGTTGAAGGGATCGCGGAGTTCCAATGTATCTGGGTCCCAGGCCATGGCGTTCATGGTGAAATCACGGCGCGCCAGCGCCTCGTCGATGTCCATGTCGGGATCGGACTGCCTCAGCAGTCCTTGGGCAGATTCGTTATCGGTGAGCATGCGGGAGGGAATGGAAATATCAACGGGCAGGCCCTGCAGCTTAAACAGGCCAAAGGTCTTTCCGACGAACTGCACGGAGAAGTGTTCTGTGAGCAGCGCATGGAGCTGGCCAGGCGGCAGCCCGGAAATTTCGAGGTCCAGATTGCGCGGTTGCCGGCCAAGCACGAGGTCGCGTATGCAGCCACCGACCAACCATGTCCGACCGCCGGCGTGGCGAATGAGCTGTTCAATTTGGCGCAGAGGCCCCGCGAGCGCTGGGTCCTCGATGCGAAAGCGAACGGGCATCTATGACTCCCTGTCCCGTAGGAACGTCACGGACATGATGAGATGGTAAGCCCACGGAAGGGGGGGGCAAGAGGTGATGCGGTGAAAAGATTATGCAGGAGAAGAGATGTCATGTAGGGGATCATCAGCTTCAACTGCTCTTTGAAATGCAGGTGGTTGTGCACGCTGTCTTCAGTCCACTGAGGAAAAAGATTCAGGCAGATCGGGTGCTTGGATTTTGTCTGACGCATCGATCGCCGTCTCCTCTCAGAGGCTACCGCAACGTGGCAACAAGTCAACTTGTTGCACGATTGGCGATGCTCCGTAAGGGCTGTTAATTGAGCGTTCTGTGATTGGACTAGTCCGGCGTTGGAGGTAGGCACCAGCCGTTCACGATTGAATTATGTCTCGATCCTCAACCGTACGCCCACCTGCTAGAGCGCCGCTTCCCGCAGAAACTTCGCCGATTCTTCCGGTGCCACCGGATTGATGTAGAACCCTGTGCCCCATTCGAAGCCTGCCACTTGGGTGAGTTTCGGAATGATTTCGATGTGCCAGTGGTAGTAGTCGCCGGTCTTTTCGTGGAGGGGAGAACTATGGAGGATAAAGTTGTAGGAGGGCTTAGCGAGGACCTTGTCCATCCGTCGTAGCGCTTCCGAGAGAATCTGCGCGAGGAACTCGAATTGTGTCTTCTGGCTCTCTTCGAAGTAGCCGGCGTGGCGTTTAGGGAGAATCCACATTTCAAAGGGAAAGCGTGGGGCAAACGGGGTGACGCAGACGAATTCGGGATTTTCCGCCACGATGCGATCGCCGTCAGAAAGATCCTGCCGAAGAATGTCGCAATAGATGCATCGCTCTTTCTGTTCATAATGAGTCCGACAGCCTTCGATCTCCTCCAGGACACTGGTGGGAATGATCGGCAGGGCGATGAGTTGTGAGTGGCTGTGTTCCAGTGTGGCGCCGGCTGACGATCCGTGGTTCTTGAAAATCATGATGTATCGGAACCGCACGTCTTTCTTCAGATCGATCATGCGATCGCGATAGGCCCAGAGCACGTCCTCGATCCGTTTTGTCGGCATACCGGCCAGGCTATCTTGGTGGTTCGGGGTTTCGATGATGACTTCATGTGCGCCGATCCCATTCATTCGATCGTAGAGGCCGAGGCCTTGGCGGTCGAGGTCGCCTTCGACCTGGAGCGCGGGGAACTTATTCGGCACGACACGCACGGTCCAGTTCGGGCCGTTGGGCTCCACCGGCTGCAGCCGGTAGGCCATGATTTCTTTCGGTGTCAGTCGCTCCTGCCCTGGGCAAAAGGGGCAGAGGGCTGCGGCCAAAGGCCGGGCAGCTTGTACGGGAATAAAGTCATGAGGCCGGCCGCTACGTTCCGTTGTAATAATCACCCACCGACCGACAATCGGATCACGTCTTAGATCGGGCATCTTTTCCTCCAAACTCGTGAAGCGTTAAACGTGAGACGTGAAAGGTGAAACGTGAAACGGAAACCGTGAGGCGCTAGATGTAAGAAGGCAGTTCTTGCCCTAGCACTGTTTCGTTTCACGTCTAACGTCTCACGTTTCACGCACTTAGTCAGACTCGCCACAACCCGGCCTCGAATTCAGGTCCCGGTACCGTCAATATGGCCGGATGCTGGTGCGGGTAGCGTGCGATTTCCAAGTGATGTTCCAGCACCAGAATGGTCATGCGGAGTTCCTGCCCAGGTGTGAGTTGTAAGTCCTTGAATGGCACAGCCAGTTCGACAATATTCCAATGACAGATCGATTGGTAGAGGCCGATCTCCTGCCAGGATCCGCTTGTGAGTTTCTGCGAGAGCAGAAACTGGTCTGGCCCTGACAGCGCGAGGGAAAATGACAGGTGATAGAGGTGTTCGGGCGTCTGCAGCTCGACCGTCAACCCTGCCTCCCGCGTCTGCGATTGCTCGTCCTGATCGAGCCGGAGATACAACAGGTCAAGACTCCAGCCAAACTGGATATCGGTCAGCACCCCTCCATCTTTCCACATTGCGCCGAGCGGCGGCTGAGTCTTGATC
>DASQFV010000078.1:0-7360 GCA_035632975.1 Nitrospiraceae bacterium | reverse complement strand
CCCAGAAAGACGAGGAGTACGCTCATGAACTTGCCTGCCACGATTTCGTTGATGCCGATCGGAGAAGTGAGCAGGAATTCAAAGGTGCGGAGTTTGCGTTCTTCGGCGAATAACCGCATCGTCAGGATCGGCAGGATAATCAGGAGGACAAATCGTGTGCTGGCAAACAGATTCCGGAAGACCAGATCGTTCAGATTGATCTGGGCGCTTCCCTGCATCTGCGTCAGTTGAATCGCCTGGGCTCCGGCAAAGACAATGTAGAGATAGGCGAGCAGTCCCACGATCAGGAGAAACACGGATCCCACGGCATACACCACGGGCGAGACGAAATACGAACGCAGCTCTTTTGCGATGATGGCTTGGACTGGTGTCATGCTGGCCGGCCTGTCGGTTCTGCTGAGGCGACCACTGCGTCCGGCGCGAGGCCTTCCTCATGTCTGGTCAGTTGGAGGAACACGTCTTCCAACGTCATGGAAATGGCTTTCAGTTCGAGCAGCCCCCATCCACTGGACACCGCCAGGCGAGCCACTTCTTCCCGCACGTCCCGACCAAGTTCGCATTCCAGGAGAAAGGTACCGGGGGCGCCGCTCGTGAAGACGTTCTGGACTCCCTGCACCCCCTTCAAGCGAATCTCGGTATCTGCAGCGGGGGATTTGAGGGTGAGCGAGATCTTTTCGGACTGGCGTAGGCGCGCCGAGAGCTGTTCGGGTGTATCTTCGGCCACGATGCGCCCGCCGCTGATGATCACGACGCGCTGGCACACGGCGGTAGCTTCGGGAAGAATGTGGGTGCTCAGGATGACGGAATGGGATCCGGCTAGGTTCTTGATCAATTCTCTGATCTCGATAATCTGTTTCGGATCGAGCCCAACGGTCGGTTCATCCAGGATCAAGATCTGAGGATCGTGCAGCAGAGCTTGGGCCAGCCCGACTCGTTGGCGATATCCGCGCGACAGATTCCCGATGAGCCGGTGTTGCACCGTGCCAAGTCCAAGCCGCTCGATTTCACGCTGCATGGAGGAGGTGAGGATTTTTCTACCCATACCGCGGAGGCGGCCCACGAACTGAAGATACTCTGTGACCGTCAATTCCTGGTAGACCGGCGGAGTCTCCGGCAAGTAGCCGATCCGGCGTTTCACCTCCATCGGCTGGTTCGCACAATCGAACCCCGCTACCCGTGCCGTCCCTTCGGTGGACGGCATAAAGCAGGTCAGGATGCGCATGGTGGTGGTTTTACCAGCCCCATTCGGGCCCAGGAACGCCAATACCTCCCCCTTGGCGACGGAGAAACTGACGCGATCGAGGGCGGTATGTTGTCCATACCGCTTCGTGATCTGTTGGACTTCAATCATACATATGTGGTGGTTGGATCGATTGGGTTGGGGAGTACTGCCGGCGGGTTGGTCGTTACACCCTTATAGGCAACACGTGGGCATCTTACTCAGTCGGATTGGGGCAGTCAATATCGTGTTCAGGCCGTGCGCAACTTTACACGTTTTCTCCATCCTGCTAAAGTCCGCTTGCGCGCGGATAGGCCTGCCAGGAGAAATCGATCCATGACGAGTGTGCGTCACGCGAGAGGGGCACTATTCGCAATCGTTGCGTTGATGCTGCTGCTCTGTATTCCGCCTGACAGTCAGGCAGCCAGCGGTCGGACCTATCGGGTTCATGGCCAGGTCATGGCGGTGAACATCACCCAATCTCCCCATATGATTGTCGTCAAGACACCGTTGAACAAGCATGATGATATGACCGTGGGGGCCAGGGTGACAGGTCAAACCAGGATTGTGCGAAAGGGGAAGCAGATCGCGTTTCAGTCCATCAGAGTGGGTGAGGTGGTGTGGCTGACCTATGTCAAGCAACGGGACGGGGTATTTGCTCGGATCATTCGGGTTCAGTAGCGCATCTGATTCAGGGCATGGCGCCATCAAACCGTCCGTATTAGTACCGATCATGGCTTGACTCGCACAAGTACTTTCAACTATATATAGACACAGTCCTCTCGGTTACCAGCCAGGATTGCTGGTTCGTTGTCCCACAGTTCCTTATCGGTTTCTTCTTTTTCCTTCATTCTAACGTAGGGATCAGGGCTACGCAGTCGGTATTGTGGGACTTTCGGTTGGACCGTACTGTGAGGGCATACGGGCCAGGATCCTGTGTCACAGTTGGGTCAACCAGGAACAAGAGGTGGTGTTAGATGATCAGTTGGACTCGTGGAAACAGCCGGCAGCTGTTATGTGCGATGAGTCTTGGTCTGGGGATGCTCCTGGGCGCCTGTTCGTGGGTTCCTAAGGGGACGGCTCAATTGGATGTGGGGATTGAGGACCGTGGGGTGGCCTCCTGGTATGGCGAGTCGTTTCATGGCAGGCAGGCAGCCAACGGCGAGCTGTTCGACATGGAGGCATTGACCGCGGCCCATCGGACCCTCCCACTCGGCAGCGTGGTCCGAGTCGTGAATTTAGCGAACGGGAAACATCTCCACGTCAGGATCAACGACCGGGGTCCCTATGTCAACAGCCGGATCCTCGATCTTTCCCGGGGCGCGGCGGCTCGGTTAGGGATGAAAGAAGGGGGCCTATCCGTCGTACGGGTTCAATTGGTTGGGGAACGCCGGCCCGCGGCTCTTCTCTCTTCTGAGGCCATGGAGACGGTATCGGTCGCCCTCATTCTCGGTCTAGAGCAAGCTCCCTCAGGGACCACCGAACCCCTCCCCTCAGCTTGGGAAAAGTCTGATCCTCTGCTGGTCTATCCCCTTCGACTGCCTCCCGGCGATATCTGGATTCAGCAACGCGCGCGACGTTTGACAAGGATGCTGGCGGCAGATCGTACCGACCATACCGAAATTGCGAGGGTCGTGAATACCTAGCTCGATTCGAAATACGACCCTTTGACGTCTCAGGATATCATCCGCCCAGCGAGCGCCTCACGAATCGTTCGACTCATCTGATCGATCTCTCCCACCTCCGATGCCGGAACGATCCAGGCATCTGCCGGTTCCAGTTCGATGCGATAGTGATTCTTCCTCGTCGAAAACCATTCGATATACGGATGAGGAGCGAGGTTCGGATGAGGGTCGAACGAGATCAAGTTCACATCTCCGATCTGTGGGTTTTCCATGTCACCAATCACCTGACCGGCGAGATCCTCGTCCTCAAACCGACGATTCCGAAACTGAATGACCTGCCCCGTGATATCGGCCTTGAAGTTTCCCCGTAAGTACACATCCACAGGACCGACCACCGCAAATACAATCTGCCCCACGATCGTTCCGTCAACGCGATTATCCAGAAACCCTTCCTGCACCCAGCGTCCATTACCAAATTTTTGTGCCATCTGACTTCCTGTAACGAGTTAGGCCGGCTGGACCGTGCTGACTGCGGGCGATGACGAGTGAGGGCCGTTCCCAAAGGCGCCCACCAACACTGCCAACACAATGAGCCCACTTCCAATCCACCCCTGAAGATCCAATGTTTCACCGAGAAAATACCAGGAGAGCCCGGCCGCGTAGACTGGTTCTGACGCAAAGATCAATGCCACCTGTTGCGCGGGCACAATGCGCTGCACCCACATTTGAACGGCGAAGGCCCCAGTCGCAAGTCCTCCGGTCACCCCAAGGGCGACAAGCAACAACGCCGTCGGCGCAAACGCCTGAGCCGGCGCCTGTTCAACCAGAAGGGTGGGAAGCAACAAGACAACCATCGCCATCATTTGCCAGGCAAACAAGGACGGCGCATCGACCTCGCGCGTAAACCGTTCAAGACAGGCGATATGTGCGGCAAACGCAATCGCACAGACGAGCGTCAGGAGATCGCCAAGATTCCCGGATGCGCTGGGCTTTACCAGCAGCCAGAGCCCCACTGTGGCGATTCCGGTGGCCAACCACACACGCCGATCGAATCGGCGAAGGATCAAGGGCACGATGACGACATACAGCGCCGTAATGAAGGCGGAATTCGATGCGGTCGTATAGTGGAGCCCGACCGTTTGGAGGACATACCCGACAAAGAGCCAGCAGGTGGCGATCGCACTCGCCCGCAAGACCGCCGGCTCACGGTGTAAACGAAATCTCCAGAGCAGATACCCGCCCCCGACCAGCAATGCCCCCAGGAGAAATCGGAGAAACAGAAACGAGAGCGGTGGAATTTGCTCGAACACCGCTTTGGTAGCGGGAAACGTCGCGCCCCAGATGAACGTTGTCAGCAGGAGTGCAAATCGTGGCATGGAATCGAAAGAGTGCTGAGGGTTGAGTACTGAGTGCTGCGCTTGAATCTCAGGAAATTACTCAGCACTGAGCACTCAAGACTCAGCACTGCCCCGTCATGCTTTGCACAGCGGACAACGGCGCTGTTCCGTAGTCCCGGCCTGCTCCATCGCCGCTAGCGCCCGCTCCTTATCCAGGTAATCGAACCACCCGCCTTCCCAAAAGTCGCTTGAGGAACCGATTGACGTAGACGGCACCTCAGAACAACGATCCTTGTGGAGCGTGACCCGATCGATTGAACGCGCGATGTGAATCCAGTAGCTCACAGAAGCAGCACCTCACCGACAGACCGCGGTATGGCCGATTTCTTGCGATTCCTGGCTACGATGGAGTCCTGTCGATGACTGAGACGCGTGACACAGCTTAGGGGAGGAGTTGCCACTCATCCTTCTCAATGTAGACCTTTACCCCGGTCTCGAGCTTCTTCATGTCGTCCTTCTCAAAGAGCCGAAAGTATCGCTCGATCCGATCCGGATCGTCGATGCGCTCTTCTTGCATCAACCCACCAACACTCTTATACTTCCGAATCAACAGGGGCATCGAAAACCTCCTCTTAAACCACTAGAAGCCATATCCGCCAGGTGTGTAGAATAAGGCAAAGCTCAACGGCCGGTCAAGAGCGCTTACTCTCTCTGTGCGGTTTGCATTTGACGTGACGGATATGAACCATGCCGATCTACGAATATCGTTGTGAACAATGCGAGAAGCACTTTGACGCCACCCAATCCGTCCATGCCAGAGCGGAAGACACCGTGTGCCCTCACTGTCATGCCCAGAACGCCACGCGGTTACTGTCCGCCTGCACGACACAAGTGAAGGGGACTCGCAAAACCGGCTTCGCCGAAATGAAAGCCTATAATATGTTGGACGAGCGGATGGACAAGTTCGCCAAACTCCCGCCGCTGATGGGCAAACGCGCCGCCCCCGACGCGGCTCCACCTTCCGATCCCTCTACTGACGGAACAACGGAGCACTGAACCAGACCGTGGCCGGCATGTGAACGCGCGTCGTCCTCTTTCCAACATCCACCCCAGCCCTATGGAGATCGCATGACCGCGAGACTCGTGCTCTCGCTAGGCCTCAGCATTCTGTTCAGCTATGTAATAGCCTTCGTCGCCCTTGCGGACGTCGCCGGAAGCCTGACCATCGCCGGCAACGGACCGGAGCTGACGACCATCGAACCCCTCGCCCGCGCATTTGAAAAAGCCAACCCGAGAGCCTATCTCGATGTCGTCTGGGACGGCAATTCGAAACCTGTTGAGATGGTCAAATCTGGGCAGGCCCACATCGCCGTGGCCGGAACTGAAGCAGGAGATCTTTCGGCGACACCCATCGCGTGGGATGGGATCGGTGTCCTCGTGCACCTCTCCAATTTCACGAAAGAAGTCACGAAGCAACAAGTAGCCGACATTTTCTCCGGTAAGATCACGCTGTGGTCCGAGCTCGGTGGTCTAGAGACGAAAATATTGGTCATCGACCGGCCTCGCAACCAAAACATCCGCGATGCGTTTGAATCGCAGCTCGGCATTACCGGCAAGATCACCGGTGCCGCCAAGGTGATTGGCCCCGATGAACAGGTCGTTAAAACCGTCGTGGGAACACTTCCCCCTCTGTCTGCGATCGCCTACCTGTCTCTGAGCCAGGGATTGTCCGTCGTCTCAGGCGGCGTCCCCGTCAGACTTTTGCCTATCGACAAGGTCGAACCGGAGGGCCCCACCGTCAAAGACGGACGCTATCCGCTCCGACGCCCCGTCCTTCTCTTGTCCAAGAAGAAGCCACATCCCCTGGCTGAGGCATTCACCCGGTTCGTCCTGTCTCCGGCCGGTCAACAACTCATTGCCGAGACGTATATTCCGATCAAAGAGAAATAATCGTGTGTCTGATATTGAAGGAGGCACTTATGCAGACGTGGCGATCATCGGGGTTCATGTTATTGGGACTCATCGGATCCATGGCTTCACCCATGACCCTATCCCACGCGGAGGAGCCAGGCGCGATGGTTGATGGCGCAGGATTTACCCTCTACGGTACCGAATCGATCAAGGGGTTCGATGCCGCAAAAGTCGAACGGGACCCGATCTGCGACCAGAGCAAGCGCCCACGGATCGCCAAGGTCGAACCGGACGAAGCCAAGCCTGGCGACAAAGTTGTCATATCCGGTGAGAATTTCGGCTCGAAAGAGTGTTTTCATACTGTGACCTTCAGCGCGGCCCCCAGCACGCCCGTGGCCTTCAAATTCATGAGCGGCTCGGCGATTGAAGCCACTGTGCCGGATGCGAAAGCGGGGATGTCGTTCGTCATCATCGTCGCGGGCAGCGGAAGCGCCCAGTCAAAACCGGTCTTGATCAAGTCCAAGTAGGCTCGCTATCCCCCTAAGAACCGGCCCCTTCTACCCCTCCCTCCCTCGACACGACTCCTGATCCTATGCTAGCTTACGCGCTCATTTTCGCCTGATACCTCTCGCAGAATTGCGAATGATCTGAGGAGACAGGGACCGGTATGTTCAAGAAAATTCTGGTGGCCAATCGCGGCGAAATCGCCATGCGGATTATCCGCGCCTGCCGCGAATTGAACATCGCCACCGCAGCCATCTACTCCGAAGCCGACTCGACCGGGATCTACGTCAAGAAGGCGGACGAGGCCTACCTGGTCGGCCCAGGACCGGTCAAAGGCTTCCTGGACAGCCAACAGATCGTCAACCTGGCACAACGGATCGGCGCCGATGCCATCCATCCAGGCTATGGATTTCTCTCAGAAAACTCGCAATTTGCGCAGCTGTGCCACACCTCTGGCATTACCTTCATCGGCCCATCCCCCCATGCTATCGACTTGATGGGGAGCAAGATCAAAGCCCGCGAGCTGGCCAAACGAGTCGGCATCCCGATAGTCCCCGGTACCGAAGGCGGCATCACCAACATCAAGGACGCCCTGTCGTTCGCAAAAACTACCGGTTACCCCATCATGATTAAAGCCAGCGCAGGCGGAGGAGGACGCGGCCTCCGCGTGGTGCGGTCGGATACCGAGCTTCGCGAGAACATGGCAGTCGCATCACGGGAGGCCCAGGCTGCCTTCGGCAACGGAATCGTCTTCCTCGAAAAGT
>DASQFV010000077.1:0-4764 GCA_035632975.1 Nitrospiraceae bacterium | reverse complement strand
ATCCACTTCCGGACGCGCTGAGTGATGAAGGCAGGGCAAGGGTCATTGGTCGGTAGGCATTCGAGATGGGAACAACGCATATTTCGTTGGCCACAGGACTGAATGAACGACGAATTGAGGCTCGTATCTCTCCCCCACTGACCGTTGACTATTGACCATGAACCGATCATGAGTTGGGACGAATCTTTCCTTCGCGCCGTCAACGGTCTCGCCGGCCATGCATGGGTCATTGATCAATTCTTCCTTATTGTCGGATACCGCAGAACATTCTATATTCCGCTGGCGTTCGCCATCATCTATTGGATCTGGAGCAATCGACGTGAAGCTCTCCTTGGCGGAACTCTCTTAGTCGGAGTAGTCGGCCTCGTGGATTACCTTAGCGGGCAACTCAAGCGGGTGGTGGAACGTGTCCGACCCTGCCGAGCGCTGAGTAACCTGGTAACGGTGGAGCCTGGCGGCTGCGGAGGGTTGTTCAGTTTTCCCTCCAGCCATGCCACGAGCACTGCTACTGCGGCAGCATTTCTACACGTGCTCTATCCGCGTTCCGGCTGGATCAGTTGGCCGATTGTCGCGTTGATCGGGCTTTCCAGGGTCTACGTCGGGGCCCACTACGTCACGGACGTGCTGGGAGGCTGGGTGATCGGCGGATTGTTCGGAGCCGGTGCCGCGTGGTTGCTCCTGCGTTACTCGCGTATTCGCGCTTCAATGGCCAGCTCTGCTGCCTAGCCCCCTATACTCTCGTGGCTTTCAAGACAGCGTAACAGTTCTACTTGGCAGCGCTCCTGGTCGTAACCTCGTCCAATCAACACGATCGCATGGCTTGGTTCGTCTAGCAACGTGATGGGCGTAATGGTTGCGTTGCCTGGCGGGGCATATTGAAATTCTTGGAGTTCCGGTCCCTTGGCGAAGCGGAAGAACCCTTTCGCCCGTTCAAGTTCAGGAGGCAAGGTCTTCATCCAACTCAGGAATCGTGCTAGGTTCAACGGACCGGGCAGCCGAACCGTCGTGGCGATCGGATGATACGATGCCCGGTTCCTTGGCGCGGAAGATCGCGGCACTCCGAATTCCACATTCACCGTTGACCTCGGCGATATGCGGGTCAATGGTTCGAGGAGCGAGGATGGATCGACCCGGGCATGGCTGGTTTCCCAGACCCGCGCATAGGGATTCTGGTCGACAGTCGTTGCTTTGAATCGCTCCCAATGGCCGGCGATATAAAGATCTTTCTTGTTGAGAATCAACTCGTCGGCGCAGCGAATCGCCTGCCTGGTGACGAATCCTCCCATACTCTCACTGTTTGTGGGGATCGGATGCAGTAAGGCGATGACTTTTTCTAAGTGCGTGAGCCGCGCGGTGTAGAGATCGGTGACGCCATCGATGACTTCGGCTGGATCAGCCATGCCTGAGCATTCCAGGATGATCACATCCGACTCATAGTCCCGCACCAGTTGGGCGATCCCCCAGGACAAGTCTTCCTTCGTATCGCAACAGACGCAGCCGCCGGCGAGGTTCAATACTTGTTCCGCGATGGTACCAGCGCGGGGGCCGTCGATGCTCACCTCGCCGGCTTCGTTCATCAAGACGCCGGCCCGTTTGCCCTGGCTCTTCCAATGTTCAAGCAGTCTCATTAAGAGGGTGGTTTTACCCGCGCCGAGGGAGCCGCAGAGGATATAAAATGGGACCGGGGTCGTGGTCATTGTCTCAATCCGCTGCGCTTGCCGTGAAGCGTCGTTGGTGAATTGTATTTCGTTCCGGAGTCGGACGCTTCATGAGAAACGCGCTCTTAGCCCGCATTATTCACGAAGACTTCTACTGCAACCGCCGATACGCCGCTACGACAAGCCTGACGGCGGGCGGGCTCGCCGCTCAGTCAGTCAACATACTGTTTCAAGTATGCCTCCTTCCTTCGCGGCTCCGCGCGCCCGTCTCGCGAAGCGTCTCGGCGGTTTCGCCACGAACTCTCGTGAATAATGCGGGTTAGTGGTGCACATGTAAGAGCCCCTCATCCCGGTGCTGCTTTGCCAACGTGGTGAGGTCGCAGTGGATCTCGTCCGGGTGACAACAGGTGGTTTCCATCTGAATCGTGATATGTTTGATGCCGAAATCTGTGCTGACCCGGGCGCGGATGGTGTGTAATAAATTATTGGTCAGTGCCGAATCATCTCCATCGACGAGTATATGACAGGTCATCATGATCAACCGAGGTTCGACCGCCCAGATATGGAGGTCGTGGACATTTTTCACGCCGGGGATCGCCTCGATGGTCGCAGCCACGTGTGAGGCGCTGATCTTCGGCGGGGTCGATTCCAGCAAGACCTCCAGCGATTCCTTAAACAGCGGCCAGGCCCCTTTTGCAATTGCCACGACGACCAGCAAGCTGATCAGCGGATCGAGAATGGCCCATCCGGTGAATAGTATAACCCCGCCGCTGATCACGACGCCCAGGGACGCCCAGGCATCACCCAGCATGTGCCAAAAGGCGCTGCGGATATTGAGATCATCCTTGGCTCCGTGCTGCAACAGGAGCGCGATACTCAGATTGGCTGCGAAACTCAGGGCGGCGATCGCCATAATCCAGCCGCCGTCCACCGGTATGGGATGCAGCAGCCGCTTGAACCCAACGAGTGTGATGCCGAGGGCCGTGATCAACAGGACGAACGAATTCAAGAACGCCGCAATGATGCCGGCACGGTGATACCCAAATGTTCTGGCTTCTGTGGCAGGCCTGGCCGTGAGGAGATGGGCATAGAGGGCAAGAAAGAGCGCGCCCTGGTCCACGAGATTATGGCCCGCATCGCTCATGAGCCCGATGCTATCGAGGATCCATCCGCCGATGAACTCAGCGACGATGATCGCCGCGTTCAGTGCCAGAGCGAGAGAAAGCCGGGAGCGGAGATGTTCGTAGGAAGCGAAGGTAGTCATTGATTATAGTGTCGCACGGCCTTCGCATCACAGCAAGCTTTCAGGGTAGATGGGGGTCAGGGGGTTTTCATCTTCCGTAGAGTTCCCACGGAGCTCCCCCTCACTAAGGTCAACGTTCTTCCCTCAGGAGTCAGCAAAGCCACACCCGGAAACAGCTGTTGATCGTCCAAGTGGCACACCTCATGCTCGAGATACGGCTGTTCGAGTTCCCAGAGATCGAACTGGTTCGGTCGAGATCGAATGTTGAGCGAGGGTACAGTAACCCCTGAGTAGAAGCTTAATTTCGACGCAACGGAGTAGCTGTTCGCGGTCCAGCGACACTCAGGATAGTCTTTCATAAGCGACTCCGTCCACACCTTCCACCCATGGGTTTTCGCTCTGAAACCGGCAATCTTGAAACCGGAAATGGGAAGCCCGCTGATAGGCAGTGCCGCAAACACACGGAATATGAGCAGCAACACCAAGGAGATTGTCATAAGGGTTGCAGGCATCTTTCCCATAAGGGGATGGACGTTGCGTCGCAGTAGGAAGACCACAAGCGCAAGATAGGCGGCACTTGTCCAATTCCAGTGCACCTTCGTCCTAAAAATAGAGAGAAAAAAGAACCCCACTGTCACCAACACGATCGCCTTCAACGTCCGCTCAAAAGGCGTAGTCGCAGGTGTCTTGGCGAACTGCGTCCAGGCCCACGGGCCAAGCAGAAGTCCCGGCAACACAAGCTGAGTGCCTATAAACTTGACGACACGGAACCAATCAAATTCGTAATCGCGTCCGCGCTCGACAATATGATATGTGACGCTCACCCATCCATGGGACCATTGCCAATAGAGATGCGGTATAAGAAGCACCAGTCCGAATAGCGCACAAGTCCAAAATCGTCTTGTCCTAACCCACTGCAGATTCGCCAAGACTGCTGTGCCGATAATGAGCAGTCCGTGGTACTTGCTATACAGCAGGCCCGCAGCAGCCACGGCCACGGCTGCTCCGGAGAGCAAGGTATTCTCGCGGAAATACCGCTCAAGCGCATACAGGAAGGCCAGAGTAAAAAAACAGAGCGGGGCATCGGGAAGGGCAAGGAAGCTACTGAACGAGCTCAATGGGAGCAGAGCGTACCAGAGCACAGCAACCGTGGCAGGCGCTGGTTGGGCAAGATGGACAAACAGCCATCCGCCCAGGGTCCAAAAGATCAGGCTCGCGAGCCGGACCCCGAGTTCCCCACCTGCCCACGACCCGATGTTAATCCACCAGGCCACCATCGGAGGATGATCAAAATATCCCCAATCAGGGAAGCGGGAAAACATCCAATAGTAGGCCTCGTCATTGATAAGCTCCAGCTGTGCAGCCTGCCAGAAATTGATGGCGCTCCACGCGAGGAGAAGAGCCCACCAGGGTATTCGCGCGAGCCACCCGGCGACGATGATGAAATCCTCCTCTGTCTTTGGTGACGACGCTGTCAAAGACGTCATTCAGTTACAATCCCTGGAGAGGGACAAAGGCTTTGCCCGCCCAATCGGGCGCTCATATTGATTCCGACGTACAACGAAGTCAAGAATGTCGGCAGAATGATTGATAGCATTGCCCTTGGCAGTTCTTTTAGCCCAGTCGTTGAATTCGTTCAGCAGGATCGCGAGGCAGGGGGGCAGGGCAGCACCACAGAGAAGAAGCAGTCGGACTGTGGCAACCGTCAGGCTCATTTCACTTTGGTGCCGGGGTCAACTTCTTCGAGGATGGTGGCTAGGCCGCGGACTTCACTGTCCCCTGCGGCCAGGACCATGCCTTGCGATTCGATGCCCATGAGCTTCGCGGGCTTGAGGTTGGCGACAATGATGATCGTCTTGCCGA
>DASQFV010000076.1:0-3359 GCA_035632975.1 Nitrospiraceae bacterium | reverse complement strand
CTGTCGGCGTCTGCACGAAGCTGGATCGAGCCAACCCCGCTCACGGTGACGTTTGCCCCGGCATTGACCGAAATGTTGTTGTTCGCCTCCAGGCGAATGCTATTGCCTGCCCCCATCGTGACAGGGTTGGCCGCTGTGATGTCCCGTGTGGCTTGCAGGAACAGCTCGGAGAAACCAGTGACGTCGGCGATTTGGACAGTGTAGGTCCCGACAGCCGGAGGATCGGCGAACGCCACATCCGGTGTGCCATTCGGATTGTTGGGTGGCGACGGTTGGACGGTGGTATTCAGCAGAATGTCCTGCGGGTCAAGCAGCACTCGACCACCAACTCCCTTTGGAGCGGCGACATCAACGGCACCGTGGAAGTCCAACGCATTTTTGCCCGACACCTCAACGAATCCGCCATTTCCACTCGTGGCTCCTCCTTGAGCTGAGATCACACCGGCGTACCGAGTGTCGCCGTCTGCCCAGACGATGACCTTGCCACCGTCACCGCTCGTGCGTGCATCTGCATTAATTGAGACGCCTGACTGTACCAGGGTACGTTCAGCATTCGACTCCGGCCCTTTGCCCTGATAGTTTCCACCCACTAAAGCTGTGCCACCACCCGCATCACCAGATACGTCGACCTTCGCTTGGTCGAGAAGAGCCACATGTTGACCCAGAACCGAGACCTGTCCGCCTTTTTGGTCAGACGAAAGGCCGGATGCGTCGATCGTGCCAGCCATTTGGACGACACCGGTATCACCGCCCTCGAGGCGGACGATCCCATCTCGGTTGACGAGGCTCTGTGCGCGGATCACCCCGCTCTGATTCACGACGGAGGAGAAGACGTCGCCTGAGGCCCTAGCCGACAAAATTACTTGTCCACCGTCCGCCTGAATGGTTCCACTGTTGCTCACAGCGGAGATGAGCGGTTTGCCGTCTGGGCCCGTCACTTGTCCCAGCACTTTGTCGTTGATCGCGTAATGAATGAGCCCATCGCCCATCAGATCGAGGGTGAACTTCTGTCCCGACCCCAATAGAGCCGTACCCAAGTTTGCGACAATCACACCCTCGTTCGACACACCGGGAGCCATCAGCACCACGTACCCGTTGTCTGACACATGGATGGTACCGCGGTTCACCACCGTCTTGAGCCCTTTGAGCGGATCTTGCGCAAAGAGGTAGCGGCCGGCCATGAAGTCATCGTCACGGGTCTGCAGGGTTGTGGCGAGCAGCCCACCCACGTTGATCTGTGCGCCGGCGCCGAACAGAATCCCATTGGGGTTGATCAGGAAAATCCGGCCGTTCGCTTGAAGTTGGCCCAGGATGACGGACGGGTCTACCCCGACGACGCGGTTCAAGGCGATCGAGGATATCGAGGGCTGGATAAAGTGAACTGCTTCGCTCGCGGCGATAGAAAAGCTGTTCCAGTTCAGAATGGCTTTGTCAGAGGCCTGGGCGATGGAGAGGGTCGTCGGCGAGACTTGCTGAATCGTGGCCTGCCCGGCGGCGACATGCCCTTCGCTTGGGAGCGCGGCAGCAAGGCTGGGGAGGAGGACTTGGAGGGAGGCCAGCAACGCACAAAGTAAGCGCGATCCTGGAAGTTGGAAGAACAGTCCTACGTGTTTCGCCCTGGAGCGCCTTGCCGAGATATTCATCAAAATCTCTCTTCCCGTATGTTGTTAGAGAATACTTCCACTTAGGAAAAGCGTCGCTGTCAAAGTGGAATTTAGCATTACCCAAAAGGGGGAACCCCCAAGGAAGGGATCAATAAGAAGGCATCTCATATAATTGCCATGTTTCAAGAAGTTACAGCACCGTGGGCTGTGAGATCTTGCCAGTTTACCATGGCGACAACGACAGGCTACAAATAGAGGGGGCCATACACCTCCGGATGTCTTCAGTGAAGTGGTCCATTTAGAACCGTGTCACGATCTGGAAATAGAACGTCGGCGAACGGTCGCCTGCAATCGTGCCGCCGATCGGCGTTGGGCCGATGGGGAACCCCAGGTCTAATCGCACACTGCTGCTGTACCACGGCAATTGCGTCTGCAGGCCCACGCCGGTACCGGTCATGCTGGTGGAGCGCTGCTCGCCAGGTGATGGATTTCGCAGATGGCCGGCGCCGTAGTCGATGAAGATGGCGCCTTGTGTCTCTTTCAGCGCGGTCGGCATCAAGGACGGGAAAAAGGGAATACGCGCTTCGGCGGACACGGTATAGCCTTGGTCGACGAAGCGCTCACCCAACTGATAGCCGCGCACGGAATCGGGTCCGCCGAGGAGCATCTGCTCGATGACGACGACGGGGCCGGTGGTGATTTGGCCGCTCCCTTTCACGACCAGCAACACATTGTAGCCCAGACTCTGGATGCGCCCGGTGGCGAGGGTCGCTTTCGTAAAGCGATTGTCGGCGCCTTGACGGGTCGATTGAGGGGAATTGTCGCTCATGCCGCCCAGGATCGGGCCAAGCCCCTGGAATCCGTAGACGGAGGCGTACCACCGGCCGGAGAGGTCCAGGCGGTCCCAATTCACGCCAAGTTTGAGCGCGCGTATGTCATCGTCGCCGATCAGATTGTCGAGCACAGTGAGTGTGTTGTGTTTGGCGGAGAAGCCGAATTCACCCAAGAGATTCTGAAACCGAGACTTGATGAAGGGATGGGTGACCGCGATATCGCCGGTGGTGATACGTCCGCGAATCTTGAGGGCGGCCAATTCGGCCCCGACATCGAACTTGCCGTTAGATCCGCCAATTACCAGCTTGGTGCCATGGACGCCGATCGGCATACTGTAATTGGCCATGCCGAAGAGCAACTGGTCAGGATGGTTGCCCATGATGCCGTTCAGGGTGAGGGTGCCTCCGTCTACGAGCATGTTGCCGACCTCGACACCGGCGCCGAACCGATAGCGAGAAATATTGTTGAAGCCGTAATTGTTCGTATCGAGCATGAAATGCAACGGCCGCTTGTCTTGAGCCGTGATGTGCACGTCGGTGGCGCCGGAGGATTTCCCAGGCTCCAGAGTGGCGGAGGTCTTCAACCCCGGATACTCGTTCAGCAGCAGGAGCCCGCGCTCCAAGGAATTGTTTCGCGCGACATTTTCTTCCATGGCTTGGGCGAAGTGACCTTTGATGAACGACGAAGAGTAATACTTGTTGCCGGACACGGTGATGTCGCCGATGCGACCTTCGAGAACGGCCAGTTCCCCGACGCCGAATTTGACGTCTTGCTGCGGGACGTAGGCCAAGGCGATGGTATAGCCCTTCTTCCTGTAGTAGTCGGTCACGGCCTGGGCGGCCGACTCCAAGAGCGGAAGCTCGAGGGCCTGCCCGATGTACGGTTCGGTAATCGATTCGAGTTGTTCTTTACCGATGACGG
>DASQFV010000075.1:0-5032 GCA_035632975.1 Nitrospiraceae bacterium | reverse complement strand
CGCGCATGCCCCGGGCAACCTGTATCCCCAGGCCGTTCCCTTTGAAGTGGCGATGGAACAAATCCGCGGGCACTATCGAATCGATCTTAACGACACCGGCAATCCCGACAGTGCCTCCCTCGGCTTTGCCGACGAGTCGGGGGTGCATTCGAAGCAGTATCGAAAAATCTTCTAGGAGGTTGCTGAAAAGGGGTGGGGTAGCCTGGCCGTCCTCCTGCTCGCGGAACGCGCACGATAAGAATGTGCTCGTTCGACGCGCGCAATCGAGGATCGACCAGGCCACCCTTGAAAATGAATTGGGGATTGGGGTAGCGCGCAGTTGGGATCATCCCAGCCACCCCTTATATTATCAAGTGATCGTTTACTGCGGCCTTGCTGACGGGGGGTGAGCGCTTGCAATCACACGATTGCTATTCTCCCAGAAGGGTGCTTCACCTACAGTCCCACCAACGTTTTGATTTCTGCCCGCAACGCTTCCCGCTGTTCAACCGCCCAGGCATCGAGTCGTGGGAAGAGATGAACTAATGGGCCTGTGAAGGGAGCTATGACGGTATCGCGGCGCTCTGCCAACATGCCGTCTGCGTCGGCGATGCGGATTTTTTCGTCAGCGATATGGCGCGACAAGAATTTCGAAATCATGAGTTGCTGACCCGAAGTTCCTGCGATGGCCCCAAAAATCCTGCCACGAAGCACATCCAACTCCTCTGGAATTGCCACCTTCACGCGTACAGCCTGGGCGGTCGGCCAGGATGCCCGTTGGATCGAATAGTCATAGGAAAACACCGGCTCGCGAGGTTCGCGGTACGGTCCAGTCACATCCGTAATCTTCATCCGGTCATCCATCGTGATCCCTCGTTCCGAATTAGCCCACATTACTCATGACGGTTCGTCGCGAAATCGCGCAGTCGCGTTGTGAGACGGGCATGCGGAGCCGCGAAGCCCCGAGGCGTACTTGTACAGTACGTCGAGGGAGCGAGCGGCGAGCCTGCCCGCCGAAGGCTCGTCGCAACAGCGAATCCGCGATTGCAGCAGAAGCGCTCATGAATAATGCGGGCTAGGATCGTTCTCCCGACAGATAGCGCACAACACGCTCGGCCGCGACCGTCCCGTCACGGATACAGTCCGGAATCCCGACGCCTCGATAGCCGGCACCCGTGAGGATCAGTCCCCCATAGCGACTGAGTGCCGCCTCAATCTGGTTCACCCGTTCGAGATGTCCCAGCGTATACTGCGGCATGGCCCTCATCCAGCGATTTATTTCCACAAACCCCGGCTCTGAAGTCACGCCGCACATACTGGCCAATTCTGCCCTGACCCGCGCTACCAATGCTTGGTCATCCAATTGAAGAATGGCCTCTCGCCCGACTCCGCCGACGTAACAACGGACCAGCAGTTGATCCGGCGGAGCGCGGTATGGCCACTTTAGCGATGTCCAGGTCGCCGCAATGAGGTCGCGCCCTTCTGCCCGCGGGACGACAAACCCGAAGCCTTCAGCCGCGCCCGACACCGCTGCACGCGGATAGGCTATTGCAATCGTGGCCGTAGAGGCATAGGGAATCATCTCTAGCAACCCGCCGGCAATGGGCGTCAGAGGGCGAACCAACTCCGCCGACACATAGGCCGGGGTTGCCAGCACGAGACTGTCCACGGACAGGGCCGAGCCGTCATTGAGAATGACGTCATACATCCAACGACCGAGCTGATGGGATCGTACACGCAGAGCGTCGACCGCACAGCCTCCTTTGAGCACGACGCTTTGGTTTGTCAATCGGTGGACGAGAGCGGTGACCAAATCCGATAGTCCGTTCTTCAGGCTGACGAACATCGTGCGCTTCGGGCCGGAGTGCGTGGCGGAAGGGTCTGCCTTCCGGGACGCCATCATCCCGCGAATCACACTCCCGTATTGTTGCTCCAGCTCAACAAACCGTGGGAAGGTCGCTTGCACGCTCATCTGCTCCGCGTCTCCCGCATAGATGCCGGCCATCAAGGGTTCCAGCATCCGATCGAACGCCTGCCGACCGAGGCGCCGCCGGAAGAATGATGCCAGCGATTCATCTTCCGGCGACCGTTTCACCGGCACGGCTAGATCCAGCCCCATCCGTGCGAGCCCTGTCCAACTCAAGAGACCGCTTCGGAGAAAGGGACCCAACTGACCGGGAGCAATGACGACTAATCCCTCCGGTAGTTCATGCAAACGGCCACGCGAGTAGACGCAGGCCCTTTTGCCGGTCTCGTTGGTATTGATCAGCTGATCAGTCAGCCCCAATTTGTCACAGAGTTCGAGGCCGGCCTGTTTCTGGGACAGGAAGGAGTCGGGCCCGGCCTCCGTCACAAGATCGCCGACCCGATGGGTGACGATCTTGCCTCCCCAGACGGGAGCGCTATCGACCACGGTACAGCGGATCGGGATGCCGGCCGCCGCAGCTTGCTCGTGAAGGGCATGGGCAGTCGAGAGACCTGAGATCCCTCCACCGATGACGGCGACAGTGCGGGGGTTGCTCACGACGTAGGACAGAGGGAGGATTCGTGTGCAGTGAGCACAGAGGTCAGCGTGTCGATGAGCGCGGCCGAAACGTTCAGCATCGCGATTCGTTCGAGTTGGAGGCCCCGACCAGCCGCGAATTGTTTCAATTCGATATCAATATCGTAGAGCGTTTCCACAGGGAGTCTTCTCGAATGACGATTCACGTTTAACGAATAACGTCTCCTAGCGTTGACTCAGCTTATGCACCATGTCAATTGTCGCGGTCACATGTTCTACGGGAGTCGTCGGCAAGATTCCATGGCCCAGATTGAAGATATGCCCCGGACGTCCGCCGGCCCGGCGCAGAATATCTGCCACGCGCCGTTCGATTTCATGCAACGGCGCAAACAACGTTAAGGGATCGAGATTTCCCTGTACCGCCACGTCATGCCCCACCGTTGCCCAGGCCTCATCGAGATGGATGCGCCAGTCGACTCCGATCACATCCCCGCCCGCCTCTCGCATCTGACGCAGCATCGCCGAAGTACCCGTGCCGAAATGAATCATCGGCACGCCTTCCCGCTTGAGCCCCTCAAAAATCAATTGGACATGCGGCAGCACATATTCGACATAGTCGCCGACCGAGAGGCAACCCACCCAACTATCAAACAACTGAATCGCCTGCGCGCCGGCTTTAATCTGCCGACGCAGATAGCCGGTGATCACCCGCGCAAATTTGTCCATGAGTTGGTGCCACGTCTTCGGCTCGCAATACATTAACTGTTTGGTGAGGAGATAGTTCCGCGAGCTTCCGCCCTCGATCGCATAACTCGCGAGCGTGAACGGCGCCCCGGCAAATCCAATCAGCGGCACCCGCCCGTTCAAGGCGCGTCGAGCCTGACGGATGGCTTCGGCTACATACTCGAGTTCGCCTCCATCAATGACGGTGAGTCGTTCGACGTCCGCCTGGTCTCGCACCGGATTATGGATCACAGGTCCCTCGCCTTGCGCAAACTCCAGGCGGAGGCCCATCGGTTCAAGCGGCAACAGGATGTCGGCAAAAATGATGGCGGCATCGAGAGGGAAACGATCAATCGGCTGGAGCGTGACCTGCGCGGCCAACTCGGGCGTCTTGCACAACTCGAGGATCGAATGCTTCGCGCGGAGCGCACGATATTCTCCCATATAACGGCCCGCCTGGCGCATGAACCAGACCGGTGTACAATCGACCGGCTCACACCGGCAGGCTTTGAGGAAGCGCTCGTGCATCATTTTGGCATTCTAGAGACGAGGGGCGAGGGTGTCAATTCGCAATGGGACAGGTGCTGCGTCGATGTGCAATTGTGAATACTGCTGTGTAAACAGTAGTCAGCCCATCTGATTCCGGCAGAATAAAAAGAGAGTTCTCAATGTAGCTAACGCTCCGGTTGACAGGGTGTGAAGCTCTCTACTAGACTGCTTTGTCCCGCTGGGAGCCGGGAGATAATTTAGATTAATTAGGTATAAGGGAGGCCCGAATCCGGATGGCGAAAAAAACGGCAACTGAATCGGATGAAACCAGACTGAAAAAGAAGGTGGCGGCGAAATTGACCGGCCACAAGAATCCCAAAGAGGATGAAGCCCTTCGTTCGCTGAGGAAGCGGCTGCGACGGACACAACGGAAACGGCGTGCGCTAGCGCTGCGCAAGAAAAATTCTGCGAGCAAGAAAACGGCCGCTCCCGCCGCGAAGTAGTCACCCTTTCGAAGCAGTTAACGGGCGAGTGAATTGTTAAGGTAGTACTAATGGAACAATCACGACCCAAAGAAGAGTGGGCGACTCCCTCCGTTCCAGATACGGTGACCGATGAATTTACCGATCAGGTGGCGGCAGAGTTTACAGGCGAGCACCTGGTACCAGTTGAGCCGACAGCGGAACTGACCGAGCAGGTCGTCCTTGAAGAAGAGAAGGTCAAGGATGAGATTGAGATCCAGATCGACCTGCTCAAGGATTCCGATTGGGTGGTCCGTCGCGAGGCCGCCATCACGCTCGGGGAAATGGGTGATGAGCGTTGCGTGGAACCCCTGTGTCATGCGTTGCGCGACGGTGACTGGCAAGTTCGGGAAGTCGCGATCGAGGGGTTGGGGCAGATCGGTTCTCCCGCCGTCGAACTGTTGATCAAGTTGCTTCGTGATTGGGACGTTCGGAAGTACGCGATTGCTGCGTTAGGGAAGATTCGCGACGAGCGTGTGCTCGATCCTCTCATGCTGCAGTTGCGGAACGACGAGTTCAAAGACGATGCGGTCAACGCGTTGGTCGAGCTGGGTGAACCGGCATTGTCGCGATTGATCAAAGCGTTAAAAGACAAAGACGAGAATGTTCGGAAGCAAGCGGTGCTGGCCTTAGGGCGAATCAAACATGCCGAGGCGATTGCCCCGCTTATCGACATGCTCGCCGACAGCGATTGGTTTACCCGCTTGACGTCTGCGGCGGCGCTCGAAGCAATCGGCGATGACCGGGGCCGCGATGCGATCAAGCCGTTGTTGAAGGATACGGATATGGTGGTACGGATGCGGGTGGAGCGGATACT
>DASQFV010000074.1:0-3762 GCA_035632975.1 Nitrospiraceae bacterium | reverse complement strand
AATGGCTTTTCGATCACGCCGAAACTCCGTCGCTACTAAGTCACGAACCTGGTTCGGTGTGTATCCTATTGCATCCAAGAGCCTGTTGCGTGCTCCCTTGAACTCCCGCTGGAAGTTCTCAGGAAACCACTCAGGCGGAGTCCCTAATACGCCGTCATAGGGCTGATCGTCTCGGCCACGTAGAGCACTCGCACTCTCCTGGACCCACCTATCGACGTTTTCCTCAAAGTTTTTCTGGGCGGAAGTGGAATCAGTTTTCTTTCCAGACGGCATGTCCCCTCCTGTGGGGTCCTGGGGAGAAGGGCGGCACCAGCGCCAGGAAACGCTAGCCGGTCAGGGGATCAGGCCTGCCCGTTGCCGCCCGTGGGATGGATATACCTACTTTGCGATCCGCATTTCAACTGCTAGCCGGGCCACTCGTCCCGCTCCTCCGTGCGCACTGGCGGCCAGGCGCCTGCGCGGGTTAAACTCACCGGATCCTCCCATTTCCTATGACGTGGGTCCTTGACCAATGCAGCCACCGCGCCGCCGTCTCCTCATTTTTGCGGAAGCCATTAGCCTGGCGCATGTGGCGCGAGCCGTCACGCTGGCTCAATCACTGGATTCCGCGCGGTACGACGTCCATCTCGTCTGCGATCCGAGATATCTGTCCCTATTTGATGAATTGGGCTTCCCGGTTCATGCTATTCGCTCCATTAACAGCGCCGTGTTTCACGATCGCCTTGCTGAGGGCAGTCCCCTGTATACCACTACAGAGCTTCACCAGTACGTACAAGAAGACCTTCGAATGATAACCGAATGGCAGCCCCATCTGGTTGTCGGAGATTTCCGCCTGTCGCTGTCCGTGAGCGCGCGGCTCACCGGCGTCCCTTACGCAGCGGTGACCAACGCCTACTGGAGTCCCTATGCCCGTCCGCGCTTTCTCGTTCCCGAATTGCCGATTACCGAGCGGTTCGGCCCTCACGTAGCCCAAGGACTATTTAGCCTAATCCGCCCCCTGGTGTTCGCACAGCAGGCCTATGCACTCAATAAGGTACGCCGGGATTATGGCCTGCCCGCCGTGGGGTATAACCTCAAACACATTTTCTCAGATGCGGATTACACCTTGTATGCGGACTTGCCTCAATTGGTTCCGACAATCTATCCACCTTCTCACCATCGTTACATTGGGCCAGTAGTGTGGTCTTTCGGCAAACTGCCCTCTTGGTGGTCCTCGTTACGGGACAATGTTCGGACCGCATATGTCACCATGGGAACGTCCGGGAGAGAAGATTTGACCCAAATGGCTGCGCACACATTGGCTGGCATGGGATGGCAGGTTTTGATGGCCACAGCTCGCCCCGGGAGCGTCACCGGCGTGAGGGGTGGTGTGTGGGTAGCGAATTTCCTGCCCGGCATGCGGGCTGCAAGCAAGGCCGATCTCGTGGTGTGCAACGGGGGCAGCGCAGCGGTCTATCAAGCCCTAGCAGCGGGAACCCCGGTGTTGGGCATCCCGATGAATCTTGACCAATATCTGATGATGCACTACCTCCGGCGCTTTGAGTCGGGAGACTATATACGCGCCGGCCTGGCCACGGCTGAGTTGGTCACGCGCATGGTTCGCCGCATGGACGAATCTGCGCAATACAAAACCCGCGCCGTTCAACTGAGGGACCAGATTTTCCACTACAGAGCCGGCGAACGGTTTCAAGCCTGCGTTGACGACATACTCCACAAAGGGCCAGCGGTCCTAGCTCCTGCCATTTCAACATGATAGCTCGGGGCGGTTCCACTAGAAAGATCTTCAGAGTTCCCCCCATGGATCGACCCCACCCTCGTTTTCTTCTCGGTACATACATGAGAAACTTCGAACAGGACACCAGGCGTGTTGATTGGATGAATTTCAATAATCTTGGGGAGCGACATCATGCTTATTCTTCTCAGGCGATTGAAGAGATGAATGGCGAGTGGGCCGGGCCGCTGGAGTCGCCGGCATGATTGGACGGATCGGAAGCTGGAATGACCGATCATATATGGTCAGTGGAGGAAATTATGGAGCTGTTGAACTGAGGACTAGGTACCGACACAGGGAGGAACCGCAGCGGGGACTGCCGGAGGGATGAGACCTTCTCGCGCATGGCTCGTGATATGCGTGGTGGGTCTTCTGTTCATCGTGCTGGCCTATTACTTCATCACCCGCGTCGTGTTGGTCTCAGTCATCCTTCATCACTAGTGTGAGCATTCACTCCCGCGTCTTCAGGATCCGCACCCACGGGTTCACTGCGCGATCGAAACAATGACCTAGTCGCCTAGCATCTGTGAGAGCGCCTGGATCGTCAACGGTGCATTGCCCTCACTGCGGTTATTGACCAACACATAGGCGTGGCGGCCTTCGTTGACCGCCTGTCGCACCAACTGCACCATCTCTCCGGTGGCATCCTCAACGGTGGGGTGGGCTGAAATACAAGTATTTGCCCGTGAATCTCGCCTGAGCCGTTCCAGAGGCCCTTGCGCCTTCATTCGCGACCATTGATCGTGCTGGCTATAGGGAGTCTATCGGTGTTGTGTGGCGTGTCTCTTAGAAGACTGCTCCTTCATCGTTCTCCTTCAAGTTTTTCTCGATGGCTTCTAACTCTGCTATGGTCTGCGAGAGGCGTTCTTTCTGCTCCCCATCGATACTCTCCATAAGGTCTTCCAATAAGGCCAGCGCGTTACTCATTGTTCTGCGGGTCTGTGCCTGTGCGGTCATCATGGCTCGAACCTCCTCGGTTGTGGGGTAGTAGGCATGGCGTACCACTACGATAGCCCCAAGGCGTGGCTGCTGCCCATCCTACAGAGGAGTGAGAATGGCCTAAGGCTATCCTCCCCTCCGAGGTACTTCCTTTGGGTCTGTCGCTGGCCATGGCGTGCGCTAGCCTTTGTCCAGGAGCGACGAGTTCCACGGCCTGCACCAAGGAGGGCGATCATGACCTGTTCACGCTGCTCGGGTCTCACGGTAGAAGACCACTTCCTAGACTTCGAAGGCTCATATGGACAGATGTGGACGGCCAGTTGGCGTTGTGTGAATTGCGGTCATGTCCACGACTCCGCGATCGAGCAGAATCGCCTGGACCAACAGGAGAAAATCTTGGCACTCCCAAGTGGTGAGCCGGACTATCAGAATGACGAAGTCCAACTTGGAGCAGAGTCCTTCATCAGACGAACGGCCTGACGTAACCTGGCTGTGCAACCCCTCGATGCTTACGCGCCGTACGTGTCCTGAAGCGTGAGCGAATCCCTGGGGGGGGAGACATGGCCTCCATTCTGGTCATCGACAATGAACCGGTCATTCGCCCCCTCCTGCGCACGGCCTCGACAAGTACGGGCGCACCCTTGGAGACGTGTTCCTGCCGGATGGCACCAACGTCAATCATGTGCTGGTCAAGCAGGGCTGGTGTTGGTGGTATCGGAAATATGCACCAGGGGATATAGTGCTGGAAGGCTTGGAGAAGGACGCACGAGAGGCGAGGAAAGGCTTGTGGGCTGGTCCACAGCCGGTACCGCCGTGGGAGTGGCGACGGCGCAGAGACTTAAGGAGGGGGGACATAGTATCTCAAGGTCTCGTCGGCAAGAAAATCCCCTTCCCATCTGGCACACGGGAGGAGCGAACTAGTCACGTGCGCATTTTCACGAATTTGTTGCACGCTGTTGAGGTGAGCGCATAATTACGTTCAAGCACCTGCCACGCTGCTTCTCACCTTTCTGCTACGGAGGGGGATCATGAGGCCCACAATCAAACAGCCT
>DASQFV010000073.1:0-8341 GCA_035632975.1 Nitrospiraceae bacterium | reverse complement strand
AAACGCTACAGCCCGCCGGAAATCTCCGCCATGATTCTGCAGAAGATGCGGCAGACAGCGGAGGACTATCTCGGCGAGAAAGTCACTGAGGCGGTCATCACCGTCCCGGCCTACTTCGACGATAGCCAGCGCCAAGCCACCAAGGATGCGGGCCAGATCGCAGGCTTGAACGTTCTCCGGATCATTAACGAACCGACAGCCGCATCCCTCGCCTACGGCCTGGACAAGAAGAAAGACGAACGGATCGTCGTCTATGACCTGGGTGGCGGTACGTTCGACGTATCTGTCCTTGAGATCGGCGACGGCGTCTTCGAGGTCAAGTCAACCAACGGCGACACCTATCTCGGCGGCGACGATTTCGACCAGCGCGTCATGGATTGGTTAGTCGATGAGTTCAAGAAGGATCAAGGCATCGATCTTCGGAAGGACAGGATGGCCCTCCAACGCCTGAAAGAGGCGGCGGAACGAGCCAAGATCGAACTCTCGTCTTCACAGGACACCGAAATCAATCTGCCCTTCGTCACCGCGGACGCCAGCGGACCGAAGCACATGGTCACGAAACTGACCCGCGCGAAGCTTGAACAGATGGTCGACGACCTCATTCAGCGATCGATTGATCCCTGCAAGAGGGCTCTGTCCGATGCCGGCGTGACGGCCCGCGACATCAACGAAGTCGTCCTCGTCGGCGGCATGACCCGCATGCCGAAAGTGATTCAGGCCGTTAAAGACTTTTTCGGCAAAGAACCGCACCGGGGTGTGAATCCCGACGAAGTGGTCGCCATCGGAGCCGCCATTCAAGGCGGCGTGTTGAAAGGCGACGTGAAGGACGTGCTGCTTCTCGACGTGACACCGCTCTCGCTGGGCATCGAAACCCTCGGCGGTGTCTTTACGAAGTTGATCGAGCGGAACACGACCGTCCCGACGAAAAAGAGCCAGGTCTTCTCGACGGCTGCCGATAATCAAACGGCGGTGACCATTCGAGTCTTCCAAGGCGAACGCGAGATGGCGAACGACAACAAGCTCCTCGGCCAGTTCGACTTGGTCGGCATTCCTCCCGCACCCCGCGGGATGCCGCAAGTCGAAGTGACGTTCGACATCGACGCTAACGGCATCGTCCATGTCTCGGCCAAAGACTTGGCGACACAAAAGGAACAGTCCATCAAGATCACGGCGTCCAGTGGCTTGAGCAAGGAAGAAGTCGAAAAGCTGGTGAAGAATGCACAGGCCCATACGGAAGAGGATAAGAAGCGGCGAAAGACCGCCGAAGCCAAAAACCAGGCCGACACCCTGATCTACCAGACGGAAAAGAACCTGAGTGAGCACGGCGACAAGATTGCTGCTGAGGACAAGGCCAAGATCGAGGAAGCTGTGGCAGCGCTGAAGAAAGCGATGGAGGGACCGGACCCCGAGGCGATCGAGTCCGCCACCCAAACATTGACGACCGCATCCCACAAGCTGGCTGAAGAAATGTATAAGAAGGCTTCGGCATCGACTGCAGCCGGCAATGGCGCCGACGCCGGAGGCGGCACCGGAGCCGGCGAGACCAAGACGGATGAAAAAGTCGTCGACGCAGAATTCGAAGAAGTAGACAAAGATAAAAAGTAAGTTAGAATACCGTCAGGGAGACCGAGCTTCGCCGATACACGGAGCTCGGTCTTGCTGCACTACCACCCAGAGAGACGGCGTTCGTGTCCAAGCGCAGCTACTACGAAACCTTAGGCGTCGAACGGACCGCGTCCGACGACGAGCTCAAGAAAGCTTATCGGAAGATGGCCCGCCAACACCATCCCGATCTCCAGACCGGAGAGGCCCAGAAGAAAGCGTCAGAAGAAAAGTTCAAAGAAGTCAATGAAGCCTACGAGACGCTGAGCGACCAGGACAAACGCAAGCGCTACGACATGTTCGGCCATACCGGGGCTCAGCAGGGTGGCAGTCCGGATGGCTTCGGATTCGGCGGAAGCGGCTTCGGCGACGCCTTCAACGACATCTTCGAGGATTTTTTCGGGGGCCAGCGAGGCGGCAATCGGGCGGAGCGCGGCAACGACCTCCAATACAATCTGGAACTGACCTTTGAAGAGGCCGTCTACGGGAAAGAGGCCAAACTCAAGATCCCGCGATGGGAAGTGTGCACCGACTGCAAAGGGACCGGAGCCAAGAGCGCGGCATCGGTCAAGACGTGCCCCAGTTGCAAAGGGGCCGGGCAGATGCGGTTCCAGCAAGGGTTCTTCAGCATCACCCGTCCCTGCGGCCAATGCGAGGGAGCTGGACGAATCGTCACGGAACCCTGTCCTGCCTGCCAGGGCCGTCAACGCACCTATCGAGAGCGGACCATCGCCGTACACATCCCGGCCGGCATCGAGTCAGGCATGCGCCTACGCCTCTCGAACGAAGGGGAGCACGGAGTCAACGCAGGCCCGCCAGGCGATCTCTATGTGGCGATTACCGTCAAGCCTCACCCGATCTTCCAGCGCCAAGGGCACGATATCCTCTGTGACGTCCCGATCCATTTTGTCACGGCCGTACTCGGAGGAAAGATCGAGGTCCCCACGCTGAAAGGCAATACGGTCATCAAGATTCCTGCCGGCACGCAGCAAGACAAGACCCTGCGCATCAAAGGCCTGGGCATTCCCAGCCTCAAGAGCCAGAGTACCGGCGACCAATTATTTGTCATCAAGATTCAGACTCCAACCAAACTGACCCCTCGTCAGAAAGAATTGCTCAAAGAATTCGGCAAAGAGAGCGGCATGACGATGGAAGAGGACAGCGACGGCTTCTTCGACAAGATGAAGACCTTCTTCGAATAGCGCCGACGGTTCCCGCATTATGTCCACGTTCTTCGTCGACCCTGGCGCCATCACTCCCCCCACGATTTGCATAACCGGTGACCTCCTCCATCATCTTCGCAATAGTCTCCGCTTGCACCCTGGAGACTCCCTCACCCTGAACGACGGATGTGGAACACGCTTTCGTGTGGAAGTGACCCGCGTCACCTCACAGGCCATCGACAGCCGCATCATCGATCATCACACCGAGCCGGCGCGCAGAACCTCACCGGTCGTGCTCGGACAAGCGTTGATCAAAGGCGACAAGATGGACTGGGTCATTCAGAAGGCCACAGAACTCGGAGTCGCGACCATCGCGCCCATTCACAGCACACACACCGTCATCAAGCCCAACCCGCAACGCCTGGAGCATCAACGATCCAGATGGGCTCGCATTGCGCGGGATGCGGCACAACAGTCTGAACGATGGACCATTCCCACCATCGCAGACCCGGTAGACCTCGCAGAGATCTGCCGACAATTTGCTTCGGCGCCTCTAAAGGGCATACTCGTGGAACGCTCCAGCGGCCCTTCGCTCGCCACCATGCCGTTGCCAGCGGACCGTCAGCATCCGACTGTTTTGTTGGTAGGACCGGAAGGGGGATGGACACCAGCCGAGCAGCGCCTTGCACAGGAGCAGGGATTCCTCCCGCTCACCCTCGGACCACGAATCTTGCGGGCCGAGACCGCAGCAATCGCAGCGCTCAGCATCCTCCAATCAAGACTCGATGTCACTCAAGAACCGTGAAAGGTGAGACGTGAAACGTAAAACGCCGGATTGCCGAGCTGTCTTCCTCTGAAACCTTTCACCTTTCACGATTCACGTTTCACGGCTGCGGTCAGCGGCCGATGGTCAGCCGTACGATTGTACCTTTTTCTCCGGTAGCCCAGCCCTGTCTTCCATCAGGAAACGAGAGGCCGACCTGGATCGAGCAGGGCGCTATCGCGAAGGTGAACAGCGTCGCCAGCACCGCGTCCGCGAGGCATCCACCACGTGACAGACAGGAAATCCACTATGATCCCGGCAATCCGCATCTCACTGGTTGGTGTCGGCGTCAGGGCGGTTTTTATTGAAGTAGCCCGGATCAGGCATGCCCTTGGCTACAATGGTGAAGGTGCCCACTTCCAACGTCAGCCACTTCTTCGGAGTACAACAAGAATTGTCAGGCTGCACATCCCAGGAGCCGCGCCGCACGATCAGTGGGCCAGTGGCGAGCTCGTTGACGAACTCATTGCGCTTCCCCACACCATAGAGATTCCGATGAGGCACTCGCACAACAATCTCCGTATCCGTCCAGGACATCACCTGCGCCGCCATGTTGCTGAACAGCACTTCCGTGCGCGAGACGTTCTCACCCAACTCGATATCTTCTCGTCGCTTGTAAGCCCCCTGGTTGAGGTCCAAATCGGCATGCTCGGCTGTTTTCAAGAAAGCGCCGAATCCCGACCCTTTAATAGTAATTAGCTCATCGAGTCCACCTGATTGCGGGCTGTAAGAGTCGACCTTCGGCGTCACGAGCGTAAAGACCCCCGCCTCAGTCTTTAGAACATCCTTCGTCGCGCAGCAAAAACCGTCCGGATTGGGCTTCGTCGCCCCTCGATACATCACGACCGGCCCACTCTTCGCACTGAAGGGCACCCACACATCGATGCGATCGTCTTGCCAGCGATAGATGACGGCGCGGACCCCACCGATCTCGACTCGATTCTCTCCCGTATTGAAATCGGTAAAGGCGTAAGGGGTCGCTCCACTTTCCGAATAGAATCCAAAATGCTCTCCGCTGATTCTGAGCAGAGTACCGATTGGGGCGGCCGGAGGCGTCATGGCGATCACTTTTGGTAAGTGAACCGTAAAGGTCCCAACCGTTCGCTCACGCCCCTGCATAGTCAGAACGATGGGGCCTGTCTCCGCATCCATCGGGAGATGCACCACGATGGCCTCATCGGACCACTGGGCGAGGACGGCGAGGTGCCCGCCGAACGTCACCTTGTCACCGGCTCCCTTCACGGCGCCAAAACCCTGGCCGAAAAGGACCACCTTGGTCCCGACCGGCCCACTGACGGGATCGACGCGAATACTCGGAATCAGCTTCAGAGGAACGGCGTTGCTCACTTTGTACTGGACTGGCGCGCAACAAGACCCATCCGGCAAGGGATCGGACGAGGCCAATCGAACCACCACATCGCCCGACGCAGCATTCGTGGGAACCTGGACTTCGATGATGTCGTCTTTCCAGCGACGCGGCCTGACGACCACGCCCCCGATCATCACATCGTTGACTCCGAACATCGTATTGGGATCGCGAGGACCAGCCGTGACACCGAAATGCACGCCGGCAATCTGCACGGTCTGGCCTGGTTCGATCTCTGCCGGCGTCACCGCGGTAATCGTCGGCTGCACTATTATTAATTTCCCGGCAGTCATCTTCTTCTTCCCGGCCATGATTTCAACGGGACCTGATTGAGCTTGGAAGGGAACCTTCACCTCGATCAGGTCGGACTCCCATCGCTGAATCAACGCAGGGAACCCACCGACAGTCACGCGATTGACTTGCACAGATCGAAATGCAGGGAACCCCTTCCCGCCGATCGATACGGTGGCGCCCGGAACCGCCGTTGACGGATGTAGCTCGAAAGCGGAAGGGGTGGCCGCAAACACGCCAGCGCTCAGACTGGCCCCCAACATCATCGTACTCACGCCGATCAAGATGCTCAAAAAGGCTGCCCTGGTCGTTCGTGAAACGTGAAAGGTGAAAGGTAAAAGGTAAAAGGTTTCGGATGAAGAGCTCTCGGCAATCCTACGTTTCACGTTTCACGCCTCACGTTTCACGGTGCCTGAGAGCGACTTTTTCAGCATCCTGTAAGATAGACCGATCAGGAGAAGGAGAAAATTACTTCAATCTCGACGGGAGCCCCGCGAGGCAACTCAGCAGCCCCCACAGCCACACGCGCATGACGACCAGCCTCTCCAAAGATCTCAACCAGGAGGTCCGAGGCCCCGTTGAGGACTTGGGGCTGCTGCACAAAACCTTCCGCCGACGCCACATGCCCGACGACCTTCACCACACGCGTAATTCGGTCCAACGTCCCGAGTCCCTGCTTGGCAATCGCCAGAGCATTCAGGAGAGCGAGCCTGGCCGCCTCCATCCCCTGCTCGATCGTCAGATCACGTCCAAGCTTACCGGAAAACGCCAACTGCCCGTCGCGCATTGGAAGGACGCCGGACAAAAATAAGAGATCCCCGGCCTGGACCGCCGGAACGTAGGTCGCCAACGGTTGCGGCGGGAGAGGCAACTCTAGATGCAGTTCCTTCAGTCTACGTTCGTAGGACATCCCGATCACCCGCGTGCTCCCTTCATCTCTTACGATTCACGATTAACGTTTCACGTCTTATGTCCCACCCATTACCCTGCCCGGAGCGCATCGAGAAAACTCTCACCCACAGGAAGTTGACCCCCTTGCAGGGCTTCCACAATGGTATGTCCCAGATCAGCAGCAGAAGCTCTGATGCCCAGATGGACCCCATGTGCCAACTTCGGCCCAGTGGCCAACAGAGGGACATATTCCCGCGTCGGCAACCGATCCGCCTTCGTGAGATCCCGTCCATGATCGCCCGTCAGGACGAGCAGGTCGCCTGGGTGAAGTTGTTCCAGCAACCCGGGAAGCCGTCGATCAAAATCATGGAGGGCCGTGGCCGACTGTGCAGCATCCGATCCCAGGACATCAAGCCCGGCAAAAATCAGTCCGCGGGGAACCTTTTTCAACATCCCCGTAACCTCAGCAAGTAACGCCGTCCAGTGCCCAACGGGAACGGAACGAGTGAGGCCGCGACCGCTGAAGAGATCGCCGACTTTCCCCACCCCAACCAGGATCTGGCTCGCACGATTGAGCACATCGAACATGGTCGGCCCGGGGGGTTCAATCACGAACGCGCGGGGTTGTGGACTGAACTGTATCGCACCGGCATCACCCAGGAGAGGATGGGCTGAAACACGCCAAATACCCCAGGGGTCCTTGAGCAATTTTCTCGCGGCCCGGCAGTGTTGCAAGAACTTGTCCGGACGCATGGCACTATCATGCGCTGCCACGTGGCAGGTTCGTCGTCCATCTGTCCAGACGATCAGCGCGCCCGACGACAGATGTTCGGCTCCACACTCGCGCAGCATGGCTACTCCGGACGAGCAGCGATTGCCGATGACCTTGCGGCCAAATGCCTGTTCGAGGACCGCGACCATGTCAGGAGGAAATCCGTTGGGATACAGCGGCCCGGCAACGTCCGTCAGATGGCCGGCCATTTCCCAATAGCCGACCATGGAATCCACACCCTTGGAGAGAAATCCAAGACGACCGAAGCATCCTTCCGGCTGCCCCATCACCTGCACACCTTTGATCTCCGTGATGTGGCCAAGCCCGAGCGCTTCCAGCGTGGGGAGGTTGAGTCCTCCAACGGCATCGGCCAGATGGGACAAAGTGTTGGAACCGGCATGGTTGTATTCCACCGCATCGGGCATGGCCCCGACGCCGAGTCCATCAATCACCAGCACAATCACACGAGTAATCATGGGCGCACTATAACAGAAGCGAGACGGGCAAAGAAGTTCTGAGTTCTGGGTTCTGAGTTCTGAGTTAGAGGCGGATAAAAACGCCGGGATGGGCGAAGCGGGCTCTAGGTTGAAGACTGAAGTGTTCGGAACTTCGACCTTCGGCCTTCAGCTTTCAGCCTGCGTGCTATGGAGCAGCCGTTCCTTGCTGTTGCCACTCGGCCATGATCGCGAGACTTGCGCTGGTGCCGATCCGATCCGCACCGGCCTCCAGCATGATCAGCGTGCTTTTCCAGTCTCTAATTCCTCCGGAGGCCTTCACCTTGGCGCGACCAGCCACAGCCTCTTTCATCAGCCTGACATCTTCGACCGTCGCACCAGCGGCGCCGAAGCCGGTCGAAGTCTTCACGTAGTCGGCTCCCGCCTCCACAACCAACTGGCAGGCTATACGCTTCTCTTCCTGATTCAGATAGCAAGTTTCGAGTATGACTTTGTGTTCGACGCCTGGTGTCGCGTTCACCACTTCAGCAATATCCTTTCGCACATACTCACGATCTCCTGACTTCAGCCGGCTCACATTCATGACCATATCCAGCACTTGCGCGCCGCGCGCGACCGCTTCAACGGCTTCGGCGACTTTGGTTTTCGTCGTGTGACCACCCAAGGGGAACCCGATAGGGATGCCTACGCGAATCGCCGTGCCCGCGACCGCTGCCACCGCTTCATCCACATAGCAAGGCGGGACAAAAATCACGGTGAATCGATGCTCCTTAGCTTCCTGGCACAGTCGCAGGATATCTGTCTTTGTGGCGTCCGGCCGGAGCACCGTGTGGTCTATGAGATTCGGTAGCTTCCATTCAGACATAACAGGCTGCGGAAAAACTATTGTGGCACGGTGGAAATTCAAATGGCCTGCACATCTAGGACAACAGAAGAGCATCACGCAGGAGGCTCAAAAAGGCCAGAGTGCTCACCCGC
>DASQFV010000072.1:0-3121 GCA_035632975.1 Nitrospiraceae bacterium | reverse complement strand
TTGCCGTCGAGAATCCGTATTACGCGATTACTGGCCTGGAGGGGAGTTTTGAGATCAAGGATCTGCCGGCCGGCACGTACCGTATCAAGGCCTGGCATCCGACCCTGGGAGAGAAAGAGCAAGGTGTGACGGTGGCTGCGAACGGCACCACATCGTTGGGATTCAGCTTTGGGGCGGAATAGCCATGGTGGTTCCTCGATACCTTCATACGGTGATGATTGCTGTGTGTGGTGGTGTGATGGCGGCTCACGCGGTCGCTGCCGAAGTCGTATCGGCGCCCATGGTCAGTCGTGTCGAAGTCGTGCTGGCGAGCCAGTACAAGAACCAGGTAGCCTCATTGACAGATGAGTTCGCCCAAGCGGGGATGACGAATGTCCATTTTCAGTTTGCCAGACAGGGGCAACCTCCGCAAAACATCGGTCTGGGCCGAGAAGTTCCGGCTGACAAGGCGCGAGAAGTCATTCGGTTGGCGCTGAAATACAACCTCGGTGTAGGGATTCTGCTGCCGGAGCGACTCTTTCCTCCACGATTTGTGACGATCGCATCGTCGAACTATGACGACACGGTCGAATTTCCCATCGATCAGGCCGCTCTTGCTCAACTCCAGAATCAAAATCTCACGACGGAAGAGTTTCACCGTCTCTACCGAGATCTAACATCTACCCCGATAGAACCTAAGGGTCGATACTAATTAAGGGAGAGATGTGAGGCTGCTTCAGCCGATCAGGGGCCGGATTATGCCGGCAGTCATGCTGGCAGCTCTAGCCTCCCTGTGGCTTCCCTTTGTCTCGGATGAGAGCACTGCACGCGCATCAGAGCCATCCAGTGCTAGTCTGAAAGAGCAGGGCGCCGGTCTGATGAAGAATGTTGAAGCAATGGTGGCGCATGGCGGTATGGGGGATGCAAAGGCCATCGTCCATCATTGCGGAGAGGCGACGCGTTTTGCCGAGACGCTCATCAAGCATCTCTCACGGTCGGATCCCCATCAGGTCGATGCCATGACCCCCCTCAATGAAGTGATCCGGCAGTGCAAACGTGTGTCGGATTTCGGCATTCACGCCGATCCAGGACAGCTTCTCAATCCCGCTACCAAAGCGCGTACCGCTGCCTGGGAATCAATGAAGTTGTTGGGGTTGACCAGGACGAACAAAGGCTAGACTAGCCCGTCCGACATTGACCGTTCGCCGCGAACCATCATGAATCATGTGGGCTGGCGCCACCGAAGAAGTAGGCGCCGAACGGCCTTTTTCACCCTCTTGTTTCAGATTGACCGGGTGGGGTAGACTTTTGTATCATGCTCGGTCTGAAACTAGTCCCGCCAACGCGGATCTCAATTGCGATCGAGTCACCAGGGCGGAATACGTTCCCGTTTCCCCTCATGATTGGTGATAGGAAATATGGGAACGAGATAATAAACTGAGCGGTTGTTTGTTCATAACAAGGAGGCAGTCACATGAGACAGGGTATATTATCAGCGGTATTGGGCGTGGCAGCCGTCGCGTTCATCGCGGCGCCTCTCACCTCATTCGCAGGCGGGAGCATTTCCGGCAAGGTGACCTATGCGGGCAAGGCCGAGCAAAAGGAATTTTTATTCTCGAAGTTCCCAAACCCTAAGTTTTGTCCCAAAAACCCACACAAGGAATTGATGGATGGGGAAAAGCGATTGCTGAAGACCATTGAAGTCGGCAAGGACGGTGGCCTGAAGAACGCGGTGGTCGCCGTAATTGATGTCGAAGATAAGGCGTTCGTCGATGGGTATCAGGGCACTGAGGTGGTTGCGGAATTCTGCGAGTTCCTGCCGTTCGCTGGTGTGGTGGTGAATAACAAGTCCTTCAAGGTTGAGAACCATGACGCCGATCCGGATGACCCCAAGTCGGTCCAAGGTGTGCTCCACAATCCGCATAGCTTTGTAGTGAAGGGCACCAGCTCGGCCACCGGTTTCAACATCGGTTTGGCCAAGAAGGGTGACAAGCTCGACAAGCCGGTGGTGTTCCGGGGAGGAGCAGAGAAGGATGGCTACTATCGTTTGCAGTGCGACCAGCATGAGTTCATGCAGGGCTTCTTTCTCCCGGTGTCGAGCCCGCACTTTGCGGTTGTGAAGGACGATGGCTCCTTCGAGATCAAGGATGTACCGGCCGGCAAGCACAAGGTGGTGGCCTGGCATCCTTTCGCCGCCAAGGGTAAGAAAGTGGAATTTGAGGTCGAAGTGGCTGATGGCGGGACTGCCAACCTCAAGGCTGAAATCAAGTAAGCTAGTATTTGTATGAGCGGGGTAACCCGCACTCAAAGGGCAGCGGAGCAATCCGCTGCCCTTTGTGTTTATGCAGCGTACCGCGCCGAGTTACCTACCTTGCCTTTCAGTTTCCGATCTAGGTAAGATGCTGAGTTTCAAAGCTATTTGCTTGAGGGGAGTGGTGTGCCACGAGACCTCTCGCTCGCAGAAATCTTCCAGCTTGGGTACTACTGGGAGACCAAAATCCTGCTCACGGCCGTCAGGCTGGATGTGTTTTCTGCCTTGGATGGGAAGCGGAAAACCCTCCACAACGTGGCCAGTCGTCTCGGCGTCCATGGACAGACGCTGGGGCTGCTGTTGAATGCCCTCGTTGCAATGCGACTGCTGGAAAAGGACGGGGATTCCTATGGGAATTCAACGGCCGCGGCTACTTATCTGATCCACAACTCTGCCCAATATATCGGGCATCTCCTGCTGCTTCACGATGCAGAATGGGACAACTGGGGCAAGCTGGAGCAGACGATTCGCACGGGACACCGGTCGGTCGACCGTCACGTCTTTGAGACCGATCCCGATTTAGGCAGCAATGTGCTGGCGGTACTCCATCGGATCGGGCAGCAGAGCGGGCCGGACCTTGCCAAGCGGCTGCAGCTGAGTGGGCCGGTGCGATTCCTGGATTTGGGAGGCGGAGCTGGGACAAACGCGATTGCATTCTGTCAGGCCTATCCGGAGCTGACCGCTACGGTGTTCGATTTGCCTGCGACGCTCCGACTCACGGAACGAACGGTGAAAGAAGCGGGTTTGGAATCGAGAATTGCGTTGCTTCCTGGCGATTTTAACAAAGATGGACTGGGCGGACCCTACGATGTCGCCCTGATGTCTGACATC
>DASQFV010000071.1:0-3077 GCA_035632975.1 Nitrospiraceae bacterium | reverse complement strand
CTCGTATGTGGCGAATCAAAGACGTGCAGCCGCATGACATGCTTGTCTGCATCGTAGAGAGGGGAAGCAGTCGTCACACTACGCGGAATTCATTTGTGCACCACGTCCAGTAGTCTCGGTTAGCGTCGAAACTTCGACGACCCTCGAAGCGTCCAACGGGAAATCCTTTTCACGCCACGCGTCGATTCCTCCGGCAAGAGGCCGGACTCTGGTGATCCCCTTACTCCGCAGCATCAATGCCATCTTGGCAGCGGTGGCTTCATTCGGGCAAGCGCAGAAGAGAATCACATCTTTGTGTCGCGGAATTTCATGGTGCCGCTGCTCCAGTTCTTCTGCCGTCATGCGGAGCGCGCCTCGAATCGTATAGGGATCGGCTTCGTGATCCAGTGCACCCCGCAAATCCACCACCAGAAGCTCCTGACCATTATCCATCATCTGTTTCACCTCCTCCGCCGTGATGCGGGCGATCCGCAATTCGCGCAAAAGAAGCTGCCGATGAATGTACTTGTAGATGATGTAGGCGGCAATCCCTGCGCCGAAAATAGAGGCCAGCCATAAGCCCAGACGCTCGGCCTCTTCCGCAAGGCGTTCGATTTGGTCGCTGAGCAGATAGCCGGGAATGATAAACGCGAGGGTCCAGAGGACAGCACCCAGCCCGTTGTAGAGGAGAAATCGTGGCATGCTTATTCGGAACAATCCGGCGAGCGCCGGCGCTAGAGTACTCAATCCTGGAATGAACTTGGCCAAGACGAGTGATCCCACGCCATGCCGGGTAAAGAAATTCTCTGTGCGTCGGACGCAGGAATCCGGCTCCAGCGAGACCCTGCACAAGAGGTTCAACGCGTGTCTGCCCCGTCGGCGCCCCAGCTCATACCAGAATAGATCGCCAGCCATACAGGCGATGACGGAGAGGACGATAACTCCCGTGAGATCGATCTTTCCGGCACCGGCCAAGGCCCCGGCCACAAGTAAGATTGGAACGGCAGGCAAGGGCAATCCGATTTGTTCCGCCAAGACCACGGCAAAGACCAGGATCTCCCCATATTGAGAAACGAACGCACTGACTTCATTCATGGCAATGTCCGATGTTTCTCCGGCGTCTTCAGACATGGCATTATGTTGTGTGTTGCGCGGACAAGGAAAGAAAAGAGAGGGAGGCGCAATGCCACGGGCATGTGCAAGCCAGCTGTGAGAGGGTTAGGCTTGAAGGATCACACCATGCTCTAGGATGCTTGTCAATGCGGCCAGATATACAGATTTCAATGCTCAGAATGACAAGCACATGTAATCAAATTCTCGAAGATCGCGTATGGCAAGAATTAGCAACCCCAGCACTTCGGGGCTTCCTAGTCAATGGTGTAGCTTTCAGGGGGAATGTCCCGAGGGGTTCACTCCACTGCGCTGTGCTAATTTTGTGCTAAAACACAGCCGAAAAGACCAAAACAGATCGAACGGACAGACGAGATCGAATTCTCGTAACGCCTTGTCTACCAAGAGAAAAACGGGAAACCAGAGTCAAAAACAGGGAGTTCAAGAATACACCTCAATCAGCCTCATAAGCCGCGGGTTCCCCGTTCAATCCGGGGCACCGCCACCATTTTCAACCACTTACGCGGCGCCCTCCCTTGAGGCTATGCCCCACTGTGCTTGGACTGTTTTTCTCGCCGCAATCGATCGAGCACCTCGGCCCCGCCAAGCAAACTATTCGGTTGATGGTGTGCATACCGCAGCACCAACGAGATTGTTTTCCACCGGCCCAACTTCTGGACCGTATAGACATCGACGCCGGCTTGGATGAGCCGCGTGGCGAAGGTACTTTGCGCGCCTCCCGTGGATGGCCCGCCCCATTGCGCGGACACGCGATGCTTATCGCAGGGCGTCGACTTGCCCCATCGCTCGAGCCAGATTCACGCGCGACGCATTCGCCCGAAACAATCCATCGATCCTGTTGTCTCGCGCCCGCACAAGTGAAAAGAGCGCGTTGGATAATTCCAAACTATTTGAGCTCAGCAGACGAAAGCGTTCTCTGGCGAGCTGAACTTCAGTCACCGCCGCCTTGAGTCCGTCCTTCGCGATCCTGAGTTGTTCTTTCGCCGAGGTGAGGGTGACCAACGCTTCTCGCAATTCCATCGTGATCTGTCTCGTGACCAAGTCCATCTTGATCTCTTCTTGCAGGAGAAGACTGCGGCTCTCGCCGATCCGCCCCTCCCGTTGGCCGCCGTCAAAGACCGGGATCGACAACGTGACCCCCACGTTGTAGGTCGTGGTCGGATTTTCAACCCGGTTCCCGATGAGCCCGTAATCTCCTTGTGCCTGCAATGACGGAAGCCGCTCCCCCTTGACCGAACTGAGGGTGAGCTTTGACACCTGGACCCGCTGCTCCTGGGCTTTCATTTCCGGTCGCTTGGCGAGTGCCACCTCCATGGCATATTCCTGAGTCGGAATCGGCTCCTCAGGAGCTTTGAGTTCATCGGTGAGGACGAGCTTCACATCAAAGTTGATTCCCAAGGCGTTGATCAGAATCAGCTTGGTCCGTTCGACATCGCTCTTCGCCAATTCCAATCGTTGCCGCTCGTTCTCCAATTGGGTTTCAAGCCTGGCGGTATCGAGGCCCGTGGCCATCCCGCCGCTCTGCCGGCTTTTGATGAATGCTACGAGTTCCTTATACAGCTCTACATTCGCCGTCCGCGCGTCCGCGGTCTCGTAGTACCGCAAGACTTCCATATAATGCAAGGCGACCGTCGCCATTGTGTCATTCTTCGTCGTCTCTGACTCCCCTTCTGAGACGGCCAGCGCCGCGCGCGACGCGCGCCAGCGCTCGATCAGACTCCAACTGAAGAGCGACTGTGACAGGGTGCCTCGGGTATCGGTGATATCGAATGGGTGGGTGCGGACCGGGGCGCCGCCAATGGTGCCGAGAAAGAAGGTTTGATTCGTGAACTTTGAAGACCCCGCCAGATTCGGCAATAACGCGCCGAGTTGGGTTCGCGAGGCTCCGCGCGCCGCTTCGATGCGTTCTTTGTACAAACGCACGTTGGGATTATTGTCCAGAGCCGCCTCAATGGCATCCTTTAAAC
>DASQFV010000070.1:0-4115 GCA_035632975.1 Nitrospiraceae bacterium | reverse complement strand
GGACGTGGAGCCATTCGCAGTGATGGGCGGTCCTGACGCAATAGCCGTGACGGCTCCCATCACCGGACCGCGCGGGGAATTCCTGGGGGTGGTGACAACGCGGGTGGGGATTCCTGGGCTGGAAAACGTCATGACGGGGACCCTTCTGGCTTTCCGGCAGCGGGAGGGATTTTGGGGAGCGCTGGAGTACCAGTTCCTGACTGAGAATGGGGTTGCCTTTATTGATTCGGATCTCCAGCATAAGGGCCACAGCAATCTCAAACAACTCGGCCTACCATCGGCACTGTTAAGCGAAGGGTCCCTGTCCAGTTACGTCGAGGAGGAGCACATGCGCCGCCACGTGCCGGTCATCACTGGCTATGCGAGGACTTTAGCTCGTGGCAGGTTTGGGGGTACGCATTGGACGGTGCTGATGCGCATGGATCGGCGCGACGTCCTGGCGCCGATTCGAGGAGTCCTCTGGAACCTCGGCCTGGCGGGCGGCGCCCTGGTGGTTCCAACGTTTGGACTCTTGGTGTGGACCGTGAAACGCGTGAGGAGGGAATATCGGCACGCGCAGCAGGAGCGCGCGCTCGCCAAGGAAGCCGAAGCGTCGCTGCGCGTGAGCGAGGCACACACGCGGCGCATCGTTGAGATGGCGCTCGATGGCTTCATCGGCATGGATGCCACTGGAGTCATCACCGAGTGGAACGTCCAAGCCGAACAGATCTTCGGCTGGCCTCGGCAAGAGGCCATCGGGCGACTCCTCTCTGCCACCATCATCCCTGCACAACACCGGGAAGCCCATGAACGGGGATTGCGGCACTTCCTCGCAACCGGCGTAGGACCAATACTGAACACACGGATCGAAATCACAGGCTGCCATCGGGACGGGCACGAGATTCCGATAGAACTCGCGATCTCGCCGGCTTTGGGGCAGGGGGGGGCCTACACGTTCAGCGCGTTCGTGCGGGATATCTCGGTGCGGAAGCTGACGGAGGAACAGAGCCGCACGTACCAAGAAGAACTGCAAAAAGTCAACGAGGCCTTGGATAGACGTGTGCAGGTCCGAACACAAGAGCTGGCCTCCGTCAACGAATCATTGGTAGCCGAAGTAGCCGACCGGATGCAGACCGAAGTGTCGCTCGAAAGCAGCCGGCAAGCACTGCAGAAGTTGGCGTTCCAGTTGTTGCGGGTGCAGGAGGAAGAGCGGCGTCGTATCTCACGTGATTTGCACGATGACATCAATCAACGGCTCGCGCTTCTTGCCATGGATATTGAAGCGGTAGAACGGCAGCTCAGCTTCTCATCGGGTAATGTGGGCGAATCCGTTCGCACGATACAAGACCGGGTTGTGGAATTGTCTGATATTGTGCGCCGTTTGGCCTATCAGCTTCATCCTTCCATTCTCGATGACCTCGGCCTTCCGATCGCCCTGCAGCGGTTGGTGGACGACTTTACAGCTCGAAGCCATATCCGAGGGAGCTTTGGACACAGGGATATTCCCGCAGTCGTCCCGCAGGAGATCGCGACCTGTCTCTATCGTGTAGCCCAAGAAAGCCTCAACAACGTGGCTCGCCATGCGGCGGCGTCTCGAGTCGATGTGGAGCTGACTCGGTCCCGATCTGGTCTGACGGTCACGATTACGGATGATGGAGTGGGATTTGACTCCGAACAATCCCGGCACGGATTACATGGACTGGGGTTGCTTAGCATGAAAGAACGAGTCGCCTTGGTTCACGGGGTACTTCAAGTTAGTTCTTCCGTGGGGAGGGGAACAAAGGTGCAGGTGGAGGTGCTCGTTCCGGAAGGGGTGGCATGAGCAGGCCCCGGGTTCTCTTGGCTGATGACCATACCCTGGTGTTGGACGGATTCCGGAAACTGTTGGAGGATCGGTGTGAGATCGTCGGTGTGGCGGAGGATGGCCGTTCGCTGCTTCGAATGGCCCAGGAACTTCAGCCCGACATCGTCACGCTCGATATCTCGATGCCGCAGCTCAATGGGGTCGATGCCGCCCGGAAGCTGAAGAAGATTCTGCCTCGCACCAAGCTGATCTTCGTGACGATGCATGCTGACCCGGCCTATGTGAATGAAGCCTTCAAGGCCGGCGCCTCTGGCTATCTGCTCAAACGATCCGCCGGTTCAGAATTAGTCCAAGCCATCCAATCAGTCATGGACGGACAGTGTTATGTCACCCCCTTGGTGGCGAAAGGTCTGGTGCAGTCGGTCATCACCGGGGGGAGGCCTGCGGTTCTGAAGGAGAAGTCCTTGACTGCGCGCCAACGAGAAGTGTTGCAACTCGTTGCAGAAGGGATGACGGTCAAGCAAATTGCGTCGGCCCTCAATCTCTCACCGAAGACTGTCGAGTTTCATAAATCCCAGATCATGACGGAACTCGATCTTCACACGACGGCGGAGCTCACAAAGTACGCCCTCGTCCATGGTCTCCTCGCATCGGACTAACCCACGGTATTTGCGCGAGACTTGCGAGAAAAGCGGGACGAATCTCGCCCGTCTCGCTTGAGTCAGGCATCGGCGATTGCAGCAGAAACGCCCATGATAGCGCTGGCTTGCCTAGGGAGATTGCCCCACGTTCCTAGGGGGATGCCTAGTGTGTTTATTGTTCCTCTCAGTGTATAGAGACCGGGCACGGATCTGGTCATAGTTCAGTCACCGACACCCTCAACCACGGGGGTGGATGATGAAGAAGAGACGGCAGATTGTGCGGACGGTCGCAGGCGGGAGGGCCCTCATCAAGGTGGCGGTTTCCTAGAATTTCTACCCTTCTGGAAAAGCCGAGAGGTCTTTTTCTGCCTCCCGCACAATTTCCATCTCTGTTTTAGGGACAATGATCCGTCGTGACAGGGGGGCTGATCATCTGCTATAGAGTGTACCGATCAAACGGATTGAAGGGTGGACAACGACGTCCATCGAGTCGGCCAGAATGCACGAGAAGGACAACGGTGTCCATCGAGTCGGCCAGAATGCTCGAGAAGGACAACGGCGTTCATCGAGCCAGCCGGAATGTACGAGAAGGACAACGGCGTCTTTTTCTAGAGCTTGTATAACTTCTTATGCTAGTGAAAGGAGTCCGACCATGGAAACGAAGAAACCCGATGAGGCAAGTCCGGTCGAAGCAGACAGTGTTGCTCCGAGCGAGGCTGGCCCTTCGCGGCGCGAGCTTCTGGTTCAGGGAAGCAAAGTAGCGGCCGGCATAGGGGTTGCCGCACTACTTGGCAACTTGGGCAACTGGGCCCTCTCATACGCAGCTGGTAAAGAACCAATCAAGTTCGGCGTCTTGCACTCCCTCAGCGGCACAATGGCCATCAGCGAAGTGTCGTTGCGGGACACCGTGCTGATGGCAGTAGAAGAGATCAACGCCAAAGGCGGAGTGATGGGGCGACCGATCGAGACGGTGGTCGTCGATCCTGCCTCGAATTGGGACCTCTTTGCCGAAAAAGCCAAGCAGCTCCTGCTGCAAGATAAGGTGGCGGTCGTCTTCGGCTGCTGGACCTCGGTCAGTCGCAAGTCGGTGTTGCCGGTCTTTGAGAAGAATAACGGCTTGCTGTTCTATCCCGTGCAGTACGAGGGAGAAGAGTGTTCGCGCAATGTCTTCTACACCGGAGCGGCACCCAACCAGCAGGCCGTGCCGGCGGTGGATTATCTGATGAGCAAAGAGGGGGGCGGATACACGAAGTTCTATCTGCTCGGTACCGATTACGTGTATCCTCGCACCACCAATAAGATCCTGAGGGCGATGCTGCTGGCGAAGAAAGTGCCGGTGGACCGCATCATGGAAGAATACACTCCGTTCCACCATCAGGACTACCAAACCATCTGCGGGAAGATTAAGAAGTTTGCGGCTGGCGGCGGAGCCTGTGTGATCAGTACGATCAACGGCGACAGCAACGTGCCTTTCTACAAGGAGTTTGCGAACCAAGGCTTGCGGGCCGAAGACGCCCCGATCATGGCCTTCAGCGTGGCGGAAGACGAGTTGCGCGGGATGGACACCTCAGCGTTGGTCGGGCACCTGGCAGCGTGGAATTATTATCAAAGCGTCGATACGCCGCAGAACAAGAAGTTCGTGGCGGATTTCAAGGCCTACTGCAAGAAGAACAATCTTCCGGATGGCGACA
>DASQFV010000069.1:0-3323 GCA_035632975.1 Nitrospiraceae bacterium | reverse complement strand
ATTGAGCTTGGGCAGGATCACGGCGGACAGCGTGAACTCCGCCTGCACCTCGATACGAGACGGCACTAAGAGCGTCGTGTGAAAGACAATATCGCGGATCGGAATCTTGAACTCCGGTTGCTGCGGGGTACTCAATTCGACTGACTCGACCGATTGGGTGATAGATCCGCTATCTTGAGGCCCATACACCGTCACAACCGCTTTCAAAACCTCTGCGACCTTCTCGTTTGTCTCAACCCCCTCAATACCTTTCTCCAGCAACGGAATGACCTCTTCCTGTGCCTGATCAGACAGCGTGAAGTTCTCCACCTGTTCTTTTCGGCGCAGCGACATCAGGTCGTTATCGAGATCCCTGCTGAAGGCCCCATAAGCAAACCGAAAGAATTCAAAGTGAAAGCCTTTAAAGCCCTTGCCGAACATCTGCAGTTCGCACAGAAAGCACAGTTGCTGCAGCTTTACATCGCTGAGCAGCCCGTGGGGCTCCGCCAGATGCAGGACATAGAGCAGGAGGGCCCGGTCGATCGTAATCTGATTGGGTTTCCGCATGCCGGTAGTACTTCCATCGTTCCGCCTTTTTTCTGAAGGGAGCACTATAGACAGCCCCTGAGATCTCCGTCAATTCCTCCATCTGTGCTGCTCGCGTGCGGCCCCTCTTGACCAGTTGGGCAGTTTCGTCTTTAATGAGACCCCATCGGAGGCCCATCATGGCAAATAAGCATGTGCAGGAAATGGCGGCCCTGAAGGAGCACCTGGGCAAGCATCAGCTCAAGCTCACCCGTCAACGCGAAATGATTCTGAGCGCGTTCCTCCGGCAAGAGCACATTACCGCGGAGGCCATGTATCACCAGCTGGCTAAGTCCGATCCTCACCTTGGACTCGCGACAATCTACCGGACGCTCAATCTGTTCTGCGATGCCGGCCTGGCACAAGCCCGGCACTTCGGCTCTCAGACGAAGTACGACAACGTCTCGCACAAGGGCCACCACGATCACCTCATCTGCACCGGCTGCGAGAAGATCGTGGAATTTGAGAACGAGGAAATTGAGCGGCTCCAAGAAGAAGTGGCCGCCCGGAACGGATTTACCATCAAGACCCACCGACTTGAGCTCTACGGCCTCTGTTCTCGCTGCCGTCATTGACGAACCCACCTTATTTTAGTATCATTTTGAGACAGCTTATCAATTTCAATTCCACAAGGACCTCTTCATGTCATTCGTATGCTCCCTGCCCACATTGCGCCGGACGATTCTCTCAGGTCTCCTTCTGCTCTTCGCCGCGGGGCTCGTCGCCGCGATCTTCGTGCCCTCCGCCCTGGCCGCCGACCAACTCACGATCTACTCCGGTCGCGGGGAACGACTCATCAAGCCGGTGCTCGACGCCTTTACGGCAAGTACCGGCATTCAAATCGAGCTGTTGTCGTCCGGCACGACAGAATTGGTCAATCGATTAAAAGCTGAAGGTGATCGCACGCCGGCAGATCTCCTGATCACCAACGACGCCGGCAGCTTGGAACTGGCCCGAACAGCCGGCCTCCTCCGCCCACTGAATATGCGGGAAGTTGAACGAGCGATCCCGGCACAGTTTCGCGCACCGGACAATGCCTGGGTGGGGCTCTCCGGGCGATTCTGGATCGTGGTGTACAACCACACGTTGGTGAAACCGGACCAGGTGAAGTCGCTCCTCGACCTCGCCGATCCAAAATGGAAAGATAAGATTGCGATTCCGAATTCCGGCAGCGAATATCTGCAAGCAGGCGTGTCGGTCATTCGCGCCACGTACGGAGATGAGAAGACCAGGCAGTTCCTGCAAGGACTCAAAACCAATGCGGACAACCAGGTCTACCAGAAAAGCTCGCAGATCGTGGATGCCGTCGCCAAGGGGCAAGTCGCGCTGGGTATCGTGAATCACTACTATGTGTATCGTCATCTGGCCGCTCAACCAGGAGCGCCGATCGCGGTATTGATGCCGGATCAGCAAGAGGGCGGCATGGGGGCGATCATGAACGTCGCCGGCGTCGGCGTCGTCAAGTCGACCAAGCACCTTGACAGCGCCAAGCTGCTCGTAGAATTCTTAGTCGCTCAAGCGGGGCAGAAATTATTTGCGGATCTCGACAAGGAATATCCTCTCCACCAGGATGTGAAGGCGGATCCGGCGCTCGTGGAACGGAAGAGTTTCCGCGCGGCGCTGGTCCCCCTCTCCAAACTGGCCGAACTGCGCGAGCCGACTCTCACCCTGATCGAACAAGTGGGTCTCCGGTAACTCGAAGGGACCCACCGTGAGCACAATTCGCCAACAACTTGCTTCGCCGCTGCAACTCGTCGTCTTGGCCAGTGCGGGAATCATCCTGCTCCCACTCGCCTATGTCACCGCACAAGCCCTCTCGGCTGATTCGGTCGTCTGGAGCCGCTTGTGGGCGACCCGCATTCCCGAGTTGCTGTTCAACACCATCTCGCTGGCTGCCAGCGTGGCGGTCATCACGCTGGTCCTGGGCGTCTCGACCGCCTGGCTAATCTCACGCGTGGAATTTCCAGGTCGCCGGCTGTGGGAAGGAGCCTTAGTCCTTCCCTTGGCGATGCCGACCTACGTGCTGGCCTATGTCTACTCCTACCTATTGGGATTCGGCGGCCCCGTCGAACATCTCTGGCAGCTGGTGGCCGGTCCCCAAGCCAGAATCTTTTCTCCCCATAGTTATTGGGGTGCAACGCTCGTCATGGCATTGGATACGTTTCCCTTCGTCTATCTCCTGAGCCGCAGTGCCCTCCTCAGTATGAACGTGTCGTTCGAAGAGGTGGCACGGACCAGCGGCGTCTCCCGTCTCTCGACCCTCTGGCGCGTGACATTGCCGCTGATGCGCCCCGCGATTGCCGCCGGGGTCGCGCTCGTCATCTTGTACGTCGTGTCGGACTTCGGTGCGGTGTCATTGCTTCGCTACCAGACGCTCACCTATGCCGTGTTCCAGCAGATGACTGGGCGGTCCGACAATACCGCGGCGAGCATCTTGAGCATCCTGCTGGTCGGGCTCGCGCTGATTTTCCTGATCACTGAACGGTGGTTCCGACAACGGAGCCGGTTTTACCAGACCACCGGCCACTACCGGGCTCCGCAGCGGCACCAATATGGCTGGCTCGGCACGGTCGCCGTCACCGGTTATCTCGGACTGATCGTCGGCGCGGCTTTCGCGCTCCCAGCCTCGCTATTGGTTCAATGGAGCCTGTCGCCCGAGGCGCAGGCAACGCTCGACAGCCGGTTCTTCGGGTTCGTCTGGAACAGCGGCATCCTGGCCGCCAGCGCCGCCACCGGCGGCGTGTTGATTGGCTTGCCGC
>DASQFV010000068.1:0-5162 GCA_035632975.1 Nitrospiraceae bacterium | reverse complement strand
AATTGATCTCACTTTCCAATCTATCCAACGAGCGGAAACTGGCATCCGTTTGCTGCGGAAGCTCACTTATGTGTGCTTTCTTGAATGCAGAAATCTGCTCCTCCTTCTTCTCCAATTCACGCTTTAGCCTCCTCAACTCGTCGTCAAAAAACATCAATGCGCTCTCAGCTTCATTCTCACGCCCCTTTGTGTTCTCCTCAATAAACTTTTCCGCGAGCCGTGCGGTCACCTGCATAGCAGTCCTCGGATTTCCATGCATGAACGACACCGAAAAGGCTTCGATCCCGTTCCCTCCTATGGGGTTTCCTGCTGAGTCCGTCTTGATCCTCTCGACCTTGATCGCGCCGGCCAATGCCATGACGGCGAAAGTCTCACCGCCTTCTTCAAGTGCATCGGGATACGGATTGAACGCCCTAACAATCTCACCCAAAAAGTCCTGACTCAGCATCTGTCGCTGAATGATAAAGAGTTGCTGTTCAAAATTTCCTTCCCCTAATCCCTTAGCGACGTTATCAAGTCGGTTCTGTTCGTCCGCAACAATCAATGTTTCTGACCGATAGTACTGCGGTGCGAGGACACAGTAACTCCATGCCAGCGCCACGGAGAAAGCGACACTTCCCAGGATAAGCCACTTGCCTCGCTTTGCGATTCCGGCATACTCATGCATCACGGCTATCCCTGATTGACTTGCTGGGGGACTCACTCTCATGGAATTCATTCCCTCCGGTTGAATTTGAACATTCCCCGCACCTTGCTACGGGGTTCGCCTCTGCTTCCGAGAAGTCTTCGAAATTGAGTTCTGTGGTAGCCCGCAGTATGCTGCGGGAAGTTTCATTCTCCAGTCGGCCTGCTAGCTAGCGAGTATGCCCTTAGAGCCAGCAACTCTCAAGCCGGCACCCTCCTTGTCGACAGCATCTGCGACAATTGGCATGATCGAAGTCGCCGAATCAGAAGAAAGACGGAAGGTTGGAATAATCTCCTTCAGTCGTTCGATGACCACACCAGGCTCGTCGAGATAGGCCACTGTTTCCAAGGCAATAAGCTTTTCTTTGAACCCTTCGAAACTGGGCGGGCTTGAGGCTCGAATCTGTAGAATCTTGTTCAGAGAGGAGGACACCGCGACCTCGGCTTGGCCAACTAATTCCTCATAAAGTTTTTCCCCCGGTCGGAGCCCAACGAATCGAATGTGAATGTCCTTCCCGGGAACGAAACCGGACAACTTGATAAGGTTTTTGGCCAAACTTAAGATCTTGATCTGCTCTCCCATGTCCAGGATATAGATTCCGCCTTGTTCGGCAACGGTCGCGGCCTGAAGAACTAACTGAACAGCCTCAGGAATAAGCATGAAATATCGTTCGATGTCCGGGTGGGTGACAGTCACCGGTCCACCCGCCCTGATTTGTTCCTGGAAGCGTAGCAGAACACTTCCACTACTGCCAAGTACGTTGCCAAATCGTACAATAAGGAAACGCGTCAGACTGGTCCGCGCAATATCCTGAATGATGAGTTCGGCCACTCGTTTGGTCGCCCCCATAACACTCGACGGGTTGACCGCCTTGTCAGTTGAAATATGGACGAACCGTTCAACCCCGTATCTGCTGGCAGCCTCGGCGGTGATGCGCGTACCTATGCAGTTGTTCTTCAGGGCTTCGGCAGGATTTAGTTCCACAAGAGGAACGTGTTTGTGGGCAGCCGCATGGAACAGGATCTGAGGCCTATGCTCCTCCAACACCATGGAGAGCCGGCGAGCATCGGTGACATCCCCGATGATCGGAATGACACGGAAAGAAAACCCTTGGTCTTCCAGTTCCTTATGAATGTTATACAGACTGTTTTCGTGACGCTCATAGAGCAAGAGGGCATGCGGTTCCAACAAACTGATCTGACGAGCTAATTCGGAGCCGATCGAGCCACCGGCACCGGTGATCAACACACTCTTACCTCTGACCATTTGCCTTGTTGCTCCGATGGCCATATTCACGGGCGCACGCGGCAACAGGTCTGGAAGGGATACATTACGAAGTTGACTCACCGCACTTTCGTCGGCCAGTAATTCCTTTACGCCCGGCAATGTCTTAATCGAGACTTCGTAAGGCTCCAATTTGCTGATAAGATCCCTAAGGTAAGCGGGCGTCGCATCGGGCAATGCAATCACGACCTCTTCGGGCTTATGCTTCTCCACAAGCTCTGGGAGATCCCCCAAAGTACCCAAGACCCTGACGCCGTGGATACGTTGATTGACAAGCGCCAGTTGGTCGTCGACAAATCCGATGGGTTGGCGACGATATTCGGAACGAGTTTTCATCTCACGCACGACTCGTTCCCCTGAGTCGCCGGCACCGACCACGAGAACCTTCTTTTTCTTTTGATAAATCGAGCTCTCACGATAGATTCTAAATGGCAGCCTCACCCCTGCCAGAAACCCAACAAGGAGAACACCATCGATCACAAAGATACTGCGGGGATAACCGGTGAGGCCTAAACCCATATACACCAAGCCATAGAACATGATGGTGCTCGTTAAGACTCCGCCCACCATGTTTTGTAGATCCCAAATGCTCGTATACCTCCGTCGACCTTCATGGAGTCCAAATACGGCGAATGCCACTCCCCGAATCCCGACTAGCCAGAGCACAGTTTGCTGGAAATGCCCGATTCCCTCTGATGAAATGTTCCCATCAAACCTCAACACAAACGCCAAGTAATTCGCCGAAATGATCATGGCCACATCAAGCAATATAATTATAAGTCTCCGCCACTTTATAACTACTGACGAGACGAGGGCCCAAGAGGAGGCCGATGGAGGCTGAGGTGTAGCCTTCAACTCAGGGAGTTCGCAGACCTCAGCCGACACATTAACGATTCGTAACAGCGTTTGAACGATAATTGCGAGATCGAGCCGAAGAGACACATTCCGAACATACAGCTTCGCCAATCGGAGTTTTTCCGGAAGAACTTTGTTTCGATATTCCTCTTCAGGATTTCCCGAACCAGCAAGGAGACTTGCTTCATCGATGTACTTCAGCGACGCCAGGTCGGTGAGTCCTGGGCGAACGACGAGAATCTCAGAAAACTCTGAACGCAGTGGCTCAACATAACGAGAAACTTCCGGCCTTGGACCTACAATGCTCATGTCGCCCATCAGCACGTTCACCAGCTGCGGCAATTCGTCAAGTTTGAACTTCCGCAAGATTCGGCCCACCCTCGTCACACGAAGATCCTGCCCAACAGTTAGAGGCAAACCCTGACCTGGAGCTTCCGCAACCATAGTCCGGAATTTGTATATCCTGAATGGGCGAAATCCCTTCCCAACGCGCACTTGGCTAAAGATCACCGGCCCACGCGAGTCAAGCATGATCAGAACCGAGATGATCACCAGGAGCGGCCAAGTGATGAGCAACCCTGGAGCAGCTGCACAGATATCAAATGCCCGCTTCATCATCGTCGGTTTTCCTTGACCAGGTTACGCACAGTGTCAATAACACGATCATGATCGGCTTCTGTCATCTTGGAATACAACGGCAATGAAATAATGCGCTGAAATACCATATTGGAAACCGGAAGATCGTTAGGTTGGTAGCCCCACATGTCCCGGTAATAGGGATGAAGATGCAGGGGGATGAAATGCACACTGCACCCGATACCGGCTTGCTGCAATTGACGGACAAACTCGTTGCGAGTGATACGTAAACGGTCCAGGTCCAGTTGAATAGCGTAAAGGTGCCAGGCGTGTTGTACGTGGGACGCTGCTTGCGGACAAATAATTTCCGGCAGATCTCGAAAACCCTCCTGATAGCGGGTGGCGTACCGCTCGCGTGCCTTCCAGAATCGATCGCACTTTTTGAGTTGTGCCAGACCCAATGCCGCAGCAATGTCAGTCAGATTGTATTTGAACCCAGGAGAGAGGATTTCGTAATACCATGAGCCCTCCGCGGAATATCGGTTCCAGGCATCCCGGCTCAAGCCGTGCAGACTCATCATCCGAATGCGAGCGGCCCACTCGGCATTATTCGTGGTAACCATCCCCCCCTCGCCGGTTGTGATGTTTTTCGTCGCGTAGAACGAAAAACACGTGCTGTCGGCGATGCTCCCTACCATCTTCCCTTGATATCGCGCAGGGAGCGCGTGGGCAGCGTCTTCTATAACATGCAGGCCATGGACACGAGCGATAGACTGGATTTGCTCCATATCGCAGGGGTGGCCGGCAAAATGGACAGGAATGATCGCCTTTGTTTTATCCGTGATGGCCTCTTCAATCCGATCCGTGTCCAGATTCAGCGTGTCTTGCACACAATCAATAAGAATAGGTTTCGCCTTGAAGTAGGTGACAACTTCTGCGGTTGCGGCAAAGGTCATCGTCGGAACAAGCACCTCATCTCCTTCACGCAGTCCAGCCGCTTCAAGGGCAAGATGGAGCGCCGCCGTGCAGGAATTGACCGCAACAGCGTGTTCCGTGCCGACCATCGCGGCGAATTCCTGCTCGAATTCCCTCGCCTTCGGTCCCGTAGTCAACCAGCCAGAACGGAGGACATCGACTACCTCTGCTATCTCTTCATCACCCAGATCAGCCCGATGAAATGGTAGAAAACTTTCCATTAACAGATGTCCTCCACATGTTGACAGTACTTGCTCCTGGTAGGGTGCACAGTCTGCCATAACCAAGGAAAAGAACAACACATCTTTCGAGGGGGCCAATGACCCGATTTGGCTCGAATTAAAAGTAACCGGAGGGTGAGAATACGGGTGCTAGGAACCTCCCTAGGATGGTCGTGGACCGTTAAGCAAACACCGTACCGCACAAGAGGAAATGCCGACACCGTTGATATCTGATATGCGGTATTTCCACGTATGGCCCCCCTCTATCCCAGGGGGCACATCCCCATGAAGGGAAACGACTTCACACCTCGATGGCAAAATCACTGTATCCAATTGATTTAACAGGGGTCTTGTTGCTGTAGTCCATGCCATACAGCAGCGAGGAAATTCCTTCACAACCGACTGGTGATAACCCCATGAATCATTGGAGACACTCTCGTGAGCTCTGTGGGGTCCGCACCGCCGCAAAGGCAGCCCAAATCGACCGCCAGGAGAATCAATAGGGTACCTGCGCAGAATAGCTAGGCGAGACTGGCGGGCAAGCGAAACCAGAAGGTTCGGGGGCT
>DASQFV010000067.1:0-17677 GCA_035632975.1 Nitrospiraceae bacterium | reverse complement strand
GCGCGACCCGTATGCGACATCACGGTGCGGACATCGGCAAAGTCCACGTTCACATGGCCGGTGGTCGTGATCACATCCGCAATCCCTTGAATGGCCTGCCGGAGGACGTCATCGGCCACCTTGAAGGCTTCGAGCAGCGGCGTCGCTTTGTCGACGATGCCGAGCAGTCGCTGATTCGGGATCACGAGCAAGGTATCTACGTGGCGACGGAGATCGCGAATCCCTTCATCCGCATAAATCATCCGGCGATGGCCTTCGTATGAAAAAGGCTTCGTCACGACCCCGACCGTCAAGATCCCGAGTTCGCGCGCGATGCTCGCCACGATCGGCGCGGCACCCGTCCCGGTTCCACCACCCATCCCGGCAGTTACGAACACCATGTCGGCACCCTCAAGACACTCCCGAATCTGATCTTTGCTTTCCAACGCCGAGTCTTTTCCGACTTCCGGCTTCGCCCCGGCGCCGAGTCCCCTGGTCCGTTCAGGACCCAGTTGAACCTTATACGACGCCCGCGACCGATCCAACGCCTGCAGATCGGTATTCGCAGCGATGAAATCTACCCGCGCCAATCCGGACATGATCATGGTGTTGAGGGCGTTGCACCCGGCGCCACCGACACCGATCACTTTGATCCGAACGGGGGACACGACATCCTCTTCAAATGAAAACATCAGGACACCTCCCTTTATAGAATCCGCGTAGCGGCCGCCCGCTTCGCGCAATGGTTAAAAGAACTCGAACATCCAGGACTTCATACGATCGAATACCTTATGCAACGGCCGTCCGCTGCGCAGACCCGCCGTGGCCATCTCCTCAACATGGTGCCGGGCATGGAGCAGCAGGCCGACACCTGTGGCATGCATGGGATTACTGACGATGTCGCGAAGCCCTCCGATCCCACTGGGTGCGCCGCGGCGAGCCGGAAGATTCAAGACCTGCTCTGCCGCATCAGGCATCCCTTCCAACAATGACGTTCCGCCTGTAATCACCGCCCCTGCCCCCAGCATGCCCTCATAGCCGGCACGCGTGATTTCTCGACGAACCAGCTCGAATATTTCTTCGACCCGCGGCTCAAGAATCTCGGCAATGTCACGGCGCGAGAACGTCCGTGCGGGACGGTCCCCGACCGACGGGACCTCCACCGTTTCATGGCCCTGCACCAATCCTGTTCGGGCGATCCCACGCTGCAGCTTGATCTTCTCCGCTTCGGTCTGAGAGGTCAGTAACCCGATTGCGAGATCCTTCGTCAGGTTCTGCCCGCCGATCGGCAAGACCGCGGAGTGCCGAATACTCCCTTCGAGGAAAATCGCGAGGTCGGTCGTGCCACCACCGAGATCGACCATGACGACCCCCAGGTCGCGCTCTTCCTGGCTGAGGACGGCCTCACTGGAAGCCAATGGCTGTAGCACCATATCCACGACATCGAGCCCCGCGCGATTCACACACTTGATGATGTTCTGCGCCGAAGTCACGGCGCCGGTAATCACATGCACGTTGACTTCGAGGCGGTTTCCGGAGAGACCCAACGGCTCCCGAACCCCCTCTTGCCCGTCCACCATGAATTCACGAGGCAGCACATGAAGAATCCGTCGTTCATGGGGGATGACCGCCAGAGTCCGCGCGCTCTCGATCGCACGCTGGATATCCTCCCGCGTGACTTCTGCCTTTTTGAGCGCCACGACCCCCTTGCAATTCTCCGCGGAGATATGGCTGCCGGCGATGCCGGTATAGACGGAATTGATCTGGACCGCCGCCATCAGCTCGGCTTCTTCGACCGATTTCTTGATCGATTCCACCGTACTCTCTATATCAACCACGACGCCTTTGCGGAGCCCTCGCGAAGGGCTGGATCCGACCCCGATGATGTTGAGGGTCCCCTCATCGGTGACTTCCGAAACTATGGCGCAGATCTTCGTAGTCCCGATGTCCAACCCCACAAGAATCTGATCGCGCTTCGGCACAGCCCTCACACCCTTTCCCGCACAATGACACGGTTGTCGTAACGCAGATCGATCTCGCTCACCTCGCGCTTCCGACCATCGGATGAGGCAGTTTTGAATGACGGGTTCACTTTCCGGAACCGCTCCCACTGATCAACCAGGGAATCGCCACCAAACTGGAATCGCACCCCATTGGCTGAGGCCACCACATTCGAGGGATTCGCAAGATCAACTTCAACCCGCCCGTCGAGGGTATTGGCGATGAGCTTGGCCAGCACGACGCCAGACTGAACCGCGTTGCGGACACGTGCCTCACCTCGCTGAAGGGCCTGAGGCTCCAGCCCGGTCAGCAATGGCAGCGTCTGGTGATCCTGCCTGCCCAACTTGGCAAGGAGGTATCCGCTCTCATCGCTCAACCAATGGTCCGCACCCATCCGAATAATGGCAGCCGGCGTGCGTTCCAATACGGTGACATGCAGCAGATGCGGCGGCCTGCGTTCGACCGTCGCCTTTTTGATCCAGACATGCGTCCGCACTCGCTCGGCAAGAAACGCGGTGCTGACTTGATGGAGCCCCATGCCGGGATTCAAGGCGAGCCGCTCCAACACTTCCGGCTTCGTCACGTGGTGAATGCCCTCAACCTCCACCTCGCGGATTTCCAGCCAGCCCTGAAGAACCGGCCCCATCTCTCGCGTGACCATGGTCAGCCCCCAAGCCAACGCCGCAAGACCCACGATCCATTGCCCCACGCACAGCGCACGTCGTCCCCGCGAGACGAGTTTCTGCCGACGCGCCTGTTGCCGCTGATCCGAGACCTGACTGGCACGCGCGCCCTTCCATTGGTTCAGCCGAGGGCCGATTGCAGGCACCGTTCGCTTCCGCCAAAATATCTTCATGGCATGCTCCCTTCCCCTGACGAACGGTCGAGGCGGGCTGCGCGGACGAGCGCGGACTCGAGAATCCGTTCGGTCAGCTCGTCATAGTCAATCCCGGCCTGCGCCGCCGCCATCGGCAGTAGACTCGTTTCGGTCATGCCCGGCGCCGTATTAATTTCCAACACAACAGGACGGCCACGCGGGGTGATACGGAAATCGACTCGGGCCGCACCTTCACAACCCAGGACCCCATAGGTGCGCAGCGCCAACGTCCGAATCTGCAGGGTCACCGCCGCGGTCAAGGGCGCAGGACAGAGATACTGCGTGTTCCCTTTTTCATACTTCGCCGCAAAATCGTAGAACCCGCCCGGCGCAACAACTTCCACGGCAGGGAGCACCAATGGAGAAGCATGGCGCCTCCCAATAATCGACACCGTGACTTCATGTCCCGGAATGTAGGCCTCGACCATCGCATCCACGTCGTAGCGATGGGCCAAGGCCAGGGCGTCACGCCATTGCGCAGGCTTCCGCACGATCGTGACGCCGATCGTGGATCCTTGAGACGCGGGCTTCACCACGACGGGCCAGAGCAATTTCGCCGCCCGCATCACCGTAGCGCGTGAAACCTTCTCCCCGCGCTTCACGACCGCGCCTGCCGGCACAGGAATGCGCGCTGAGACCAAGAGAGTTTTCGCGGCGACTTTATGCATGCCGATCGCACTGGCCTGGATGCCGGATCCGGTGTAGGGGATTCCCAGGGTTTCCAGGAATCCTTGAATCGCGCCATCTTCACCACCTGGTCCGTGCAACGCGAGAAACACCAGGTCGATTTTATGGTCGTGCAAATCCTGTGAGAGCGTCGTTCCGACATCAATGGTCACCGCGTTGTAGCCACGACGGACCAGCGACCGATGCACCGCGGCGCCCGTCCGGAGCGACACATCGCGCTCTGCTGATTGCCCACCCATCAGTACCCCAATGCGGGCATGGGTCAAAAGGGGCCGCTCTGTCGGACGAGGCTCGCTCATGCCGCTACGTCTTTCCTACGATTTTGAGTTCAAGATTTAACCGCACACCCGCCTGACGGCGAATCGCGCTGCGGACCTTCCGAATCAACGCCATCACATCCGCCGCACGCGCCTGCCCCCGATTCACCATGAAGTTGGCATGCTTCATCGATACTTCCGCATCGCCGACGCGCGCACCCTTAAGGCCAGCCGCCTCGATCAATCGGCCTGCAGAACCGTTCGGAGGGTTCTTGAACACACAGCCCGCGCTCGGCATCGCGAGCGGCTGCGTGTCCCGTCGAAAGTGGAGGTAGTCCTTGACCACTCGCTCAATCTCAGATCGGACCCCTTGCTTCAGCTGAACCCATACTCCGACGACGATGCCGCGTGGCAGCAAGGCCCGTCGATACTCGAACCTCACCTGGGCTGCTTCCACGTCCACGACCTGGCCTTTCATGTTCACCATGCGAACGGCCTTGACCGAATCCTTCATTTCCCCGAGCTTCGTCCCAGCATTCATCACCACACAGCCGGCCACAGTCCCGGGAATTCCCGCCGCCCATTCCAATCCAGCGAGGGAGTGGCGGATGGCGTACCCGATCAACGTCGGCATCCCGACTCCTCCTTCTGCATAGAGAATGGACTCCGGTGTTTCTTTGATCGCCCGTAATCGCACCAGGCTGACCACGATGCCGCGGATACCGCCATCCCGGATGAGCAGATTCGTCCCACCCAAGACGAACAACGGAATCTTGCGTGCGCGCGCCTGCTGGACCACCAGACAGACATCCTCAACATCAGCCGGTTCAACCACGACATCCGCCGGCCCTCCGATCTTGAACGAGGTGTACTCCCGCAACGGAGCCTGGAAGGACACGGATCCCCGGAGGCCTGCCACTGCGGCCCGCACATCTGCTTGCGTGAATCGCGCAGGCCCTCTCGCCGCTGTCGTGACACACCGGCCTCCTTCTTTCATTGCATCATGCGGTGGGGATCAATCGGGCCAAGAGTCCAAGTCCCGTCTTCCAAATATCCCCCGCCCCTAATGTGATGACGAGATCCCCCGATTTCAGATGGGGCAGCACCTGATCCACCAATGTGTCCTTCTGTTCTACAAAGGTCACAGACGGATGGCCGGCTACCCGAACAATGTCGGCCAACTTGGTTCCGGACACCCCGAGAATCGGCTGCTCGCCTGCCGCATAGATTTCCGTCAAGAACAATACGTCTGATTGGTCGAACGCCTTCGCAAAATCCTCCAGCAAATCTCGCGTCCTGGTATAGCGATGCGGCTGAAACAGCACCACCAGCCGCCGGTCCCCCCAGCCTTGTTTCGCTGCAGCCAGGGTGGCCTTGATCTCAGTTGGATGATGCCCATAATCGTCCACGACCATGATCCCCTTGGCTTCCCCTCGCAGATGAAAGCGGCGCTCCACACCGGTATAGGCCGCCAGAGCTTTCCTGATGAGGTCCACCGGCACATCCAATTCGATGCCAATCGCAATCGCCACGAGCGCGTTGGAGACATTGTGTCGGCCGGGCACCGCCAGACGGAACGGGCCCAAATTGCGCCCACGGTACTGCGCTCGAAACTCGCCGCCCCATTGGTTCAAGTTGATCTCTGTCGCAAAGAAGTCCGGCGGAACTCCCTCACGCGCACTGAGACCGTAGGTCTGAAAGCGCTTCACAATGTTCGGGAAGAGCGCCCTGAGTCGATCATCGTCGGCACACAGCACGGCCAACCCATAGAACGGCACCTTATTGATAAACTCGAGGAAGCACTCGTTGATGCGCTCCATGCTGCCGTAGTGATCAAGATGTTCCCGATCGAGATTCGTGACCGCGACAATGGTCGGAGACAGACGGAGAAACGACCCGTCGCTCTCATCGGCTTCCGCCACGAGGAGATCGCCTCGACCAAGGCGAGCATGACTCCCCAGCGCATTCACTTTGCCCCCGATCACCATCGTCGGATCCAACCCGCCCTGCGCCAGCACATTAGCCACCATCGACGTCGTCGTGGTTTTTCCGTGAGCGCCGGCAATGGCAACCCCGAATTTCAGTCGCATCAGCTCCGCCAACATCTCGGCCCGGGGAATCACAGGGATCTGCTTCGCCTTGGCCGCCACAACCTCGGGGTTTTGTGCCGATACGGCGGAGGAGATGACCACCACTTGAGCCTCCCCCACATTCGATTCCTGATGGCCGACAAAGATGCGCCCGCCGAGTTCTTCCAATCTCCGCGTCGTATCGGAGGCCTGCAGGTCCGAGCCTGTCACCTTGTACCCCATCGTCAACAGCACCTCGGCGATACCGCTCATCCCCGATCCCCCGATTCCGATTAAGTGAATCTGCTGCGTCTTGCGAAACATCGGCGCGCGCCTTACTCCACCAACCGGTGGATACGACTGTGATCCCTGTCCACGTTGCCCGATAACATCAGACTCCTGCCGCTCCGACAGAGTGGTTAGCATCATGATGACCTCCCATAAGCGCGTAGCATTCACGGACAATTACCTCGGCCGCATCGATTCGCCGCAGCGATAGACTGGCCTCGCCCATCCCCCGCAATCGCTCCGGGTCCCTGAGAATGGTTGCCACCGTGCGGACCAACAGGGGACCTGTGAGCACAGACTGCGGGAGCACCACGGCGGCTCCAGCTGCTTCCATCACCTTGGCATTCCGTGTCTGGTGGTCGTAGATGGCGGACGGCAGCGGAATGAGGATGGCCGGCTTCCCGCACGCCGTGAGTTCCGCCACTGTCATGGCGCCGGCTCTGGCCACGACCAGATCCGCCTCCCGTATCGCCGCAGGCATGTCATAGATAAACGGCATGACTTGTGGCTCAATGCCGGCGCGACGATAGGCCTCGGCCACCCGCGCATGGTCGGACTCACCGGTCTGATGGGTCACGGTAAGATGTGGCAGCTGCGTCATCAGATCGGGCAATCCTTCCATCACCGCAGCATTCAGCGCCTTCGCACCCTGGCTCCCCCCGAAAATCAGCAGATGTGGCGGTCCCGATCTCTCCCGGCTCTGCTGCACGCCGTCCAGGAACGCCTTACGAATCGGGGTCCCCACTACGCGCACCTTGGAACGATTGAACGAGTCAGCCGCTGACTCGAATGCGAGAAAGACGCGTTGGGCGAACGGCCCCACCGCTTTGTTGGCCATCCCGGGATTTGCATTCGGCTCAAGAATTACGCGCGCCACGCCGGTCACTGCTGCAGCAAGAAGCATCATCGGACTCGTATATCCGCCGACCCCGATCACCAGATCCGCCCGTCTAGTTCGCAGGATTTGCAGACACTGCCACAAACTGACCGGCATGGCGCACAAGCCTGTCACCGCCCCCAACAGCCCCTTGCCCATCACTGGCTTGGCACTGATCAAAACCAGATCGAATCCCTCGTGGGCGAGCACGTTCGATTCAAGTCCACGCGCCGTCCCCACGAAGCACACCTTGGTCTGGGGGTCGCGCCGGAGAAACTCTCGTGCCAACGCCACAGCCGGATAAAGATGGCCACCGGTTCCACCTGCTGCTATGACAATCGTCATCCGTGATCCAGCCCACCACGTCCACCGCGAGACCCGCCGGCATGCCGGTCGCGAGAAATACTGAGTAAGATCCCCACGCCGATCAGACTGACCACCAGCGACGACCCTCCGTAGCTGATGAATGGTAGGGTGAGCCCTTTCGTCGGTAAGAGCCCTGTCACCACCGCTGCATTCACCAGCGCCTGGCCGCCGATCAACAAGGTAATGCCCATGCCCAGATAGCGGCCGAACGGAACCCGCGCACGCGCAGCGATCTGAAACCCCCGCCAGACAAAAAATGCAAACAGCAGGGTCACGGTGGCGGTCCCGATGAGCCCCAGTTCTTCGCCGACCAGCGCCAGGACAAAATCTGTATGCGCTTCCGGGAGGAAGTAGAGCTTCTGTTTGCCCTCGCCCAATCCCACCCCGAACGGACCGCCACTGCCGAATGCCAAGAAGGATTGCGTAATTTGGAACCCGGCGTCCGACGCATCCTTCCACGGAGCAAGAAACGTCATGAGCCGTTGGCGTCGATAACTCGAACCAAGGACCAGCACCAACACGACCGGAATCGCGCAGAGGCCTAAGGCCAAGAGATGGGAGATGCGCGCCCCAGCGAGAAAACACATCCCGACCGTCACCAGTCCGAGCACCACGACCGTCCCAAGATCCGGCTCCAGCAACACCAGCCCGCTCAGCAGTCCGATCACGATCAGGGCTGGCAGGAGACCATCGCGAAATAACGTGATCTTGTCCCCTTTTTTGGTCAGATACGCCGCCATATAGATGACCACCACTAGCTTGACCATTTCCGCCGGCTGAACCGAGAGAAGCCCCAACCGCAACCATCGCCGCGCCCCCTTGGCCGCCACACCGAGCGATGGCACCAGCACCATGACGAGCAGCAACAACATGAAGGCCAACATTGGAATGGAGAGCTTCTTCCAGAACGTGTAATCGATACGCGACGTGAGGTGCATCAATAGAAAGCCGAACGCGAGCCAGGCGATCTGCCGCTTCAGAAAAAACCCAGGATCCTGAAACCGGTTGCCCGCCACGATGGCGCTCGCGCTGAACACCATGACAAGTCCCACCAACGCCAGGGTCATGGTGACGGCCAGGAGCGTGTGGTCCGCCGCCACCCGTTGCTTGCCAGATCGTTGGCTGGTGGTCTGGGACCATGGGAGTGCCAGAGTTCCCGCTGATCGATGCGCCATTGCTCAGAACCGCCCCTCCCTCGCCTTGCACGTCACGCCGGTAAGGCATGAACCAATGCCTTGAATTGACGACCACGGTCTTGATAGTCCGCAAACATGTCGAAGCTGGCACAGGCCGGGGACAACAACACGACATCTCCCTGTGTGGCCCCTTGCGCCGCAAGATCCACGGCGTCCCGCAAGGTGGCCGCCTCGGTCATCGTGGCGACGCCCTCCCAAGCCCGTCGCAAAAGCGGCGCCGCTTCTCCGATCAGAATCACGCGCGTGACCCGTCGACTGACCGCCTGAGCGAGTCGCGAGAAGTCACCACCCTTATCCCGTCCGCCGGCAATGAGCCAAATCGGTTGATCGATACTCTCCAGCGCTTTGAGCGTGGCATCGACATTCGTACCCTTCGAATCGTTCACAAATCGGACCCCCCGACGCTCGCAGACGATTTCAAGGGCATGTTCGAGTCCGGGAAATGTCGCAAGGACGCGACGAATCGCGTCAAGAGGACATCCGCACAGCACGGCATAGGTCCCGGCTGCCATGACGTTCTCCACGTTGTGGTTGCCGATGATACGGATCTCACTTCGACGGCAAATCTCCTGCCGTACCCCGGTAACCGTCGTCACGATCACATCATCTTCGAGGTAGGTTCCCCCAGACAAATCAGTGCTGATCGTCTTCGCGGTCGTAAACCCCAGGCGTTTCGCACGAACCTTCTGTCGCAGCGCAGCCACACGGTCATCGTCAAGGTTGAACAGGGCGAAATCAGACGCGGTTTGGTTCTCGAAGATCCGCTGTTTAGCTGCGACATATTCATCCAGCGACTCATAGCGGTCCTGATGATCGACCGTCACATTAAGCAAGGCGGCGATCCAGGGATGGAATCGATCGATTGTTTCAAGCTGAAAACTGGAGACCTCCACGACGAGATAGTCGTACGGACTCGGCTTCCCTGCCTGGCTGGCGCGAAGGTCTTCCACCGCGGCTTCGCTCAAGGCGGTGCCCAAATTGCCGCCGACAAACACCCGCTGGCCGCTCTCGGCAAGAAACTTGCCGATCAGGGTCACGGTCGTGCTTTTACCGTTGGTACCAGTGATTGCAAGGAGGGGGCTCCGGAAGAACTGCGAGGCGAGCTCCAATTCGCTGATCACCTTCACGCCGCGCCGACGCACCGCTTCGAGCGGGGCTAGTCGATAGGGCACTCCGGGGCTGATCACCACCAGGTCCGCCTCGTCGAGTGACGATTCGTACTGGGCCCCGACGGTCACGCCGACGTGATCGCGGTCGATGCCGCCGAGGATCGCCGTCAGTTCCGCCGATTCCTTCCGGTCGGCTACCGTGACACGTGCTCCCGCCGCCTGAAGCAACCGGCAAGCCGCCACACCGCTTCTGGCAAGTCCCATTACCGTGACACGTGCTCCCGCAAATTCCACAGCCGCTTCTCCCACCATGCCATCACCGAAGCTTTAAGGTACTCAGACTCAACAAGGCCAGCAGGATGGCGATGATCCACAAGCGCACAACGACCTTGGGCTCCTCCCACCCTTTCATCTCAAAGTGATGATGGATGGGCGCCATGAGAAAAATGCGTTTCCCGCGCGACTTGAACGAGATAACCTGAGAAATGACCGAAACCGCTTCAATCACAAACACTCCGCCGACCATCAGAAGCAGCAGCTCGTGCTTGCTGATCACCGCAACCGTGCCCAGCGCCGCTCCCAGCGGAAGTGAGCCCACATCCCCCATGAACACGGAAGCCGGATAGGTGTTGAACCACAGAAATCCCAGACTCGCCCCCAGGATGGCTGCGGTGAACACCGCGAGTTCACCCGCGCCTTCGATGTGCTGAATGAGCAAATAGTCCGACATGAGTCGATGGCCGACGACATAGGCCACAATCGTATAGGCCAATGCCGCGATCATAATCGGTCCGATCGCTAACCCATCGAGACCATCGGTCAGATTGACGGCATTGGAACTCCCGACAATAACCAGTACGGCAAAGGCGACATACAACCAGCCGAGATCCGGAACGACATTCTTGAAAAACGGAATGCTGAGCTTGGTCGTATAGCCGGGCAGGAAATAGAGGACCAGCGCAATCGCCAAGGCCAGCGCCACTTGTGCCGTGAATTTCTGCCACGCCGACAACCCCTTCGATTGGGCCTTGATGAACTTGAGATAGTCGTCGGCGAATCCAATCGCCCCGAACCCCAACGTGGCGGCGAGCACAAGCCAGACATAGGGCCTCGCGATATCGGCCCAGAGGAGCGTCGAGAGGACCACGGCAAAGAGGATGAGAATCCCGCCCATGGTGGGCGTGCCGCTCTTCGCCTGGTGATGTTTAGGGCCATCGCCGCGAATCTGCTGACCCAGCTTCATGTCTTGTAACTTCCTGATCACGCGCGGGGCCAGCACAAAGGCGATCAAGAACGCCGTCACGGCCGCATAGATGATCCGGAAACTCAAATACCGAAAGACGTTCAGAAACGAATATTCCGTATGAAACGGATACAGCCAGTTGTAGAGCATGCCGTTTTTACCCTGAAAATGAGCCAGTCCACCTGACCGACCCTGGCCTTGGATTGACGCCGACTCCTTACGATGCCTGCCTGATGACTGCCCTCATCCCTGTCAGAACCTGTACTACCTGTTCCATTTTCATGCCGCGAGAGGCCTTCACCAACACCACGTCACCTTGCCGCACGATCCTCTTGAGGCAATCAGCCGCGGCAGCCGCATCGACCACTTCGTTGATCTGTGAACCTGCCAACCCTCCCTGCCGGGCTCCTTCCGCAATGTCCCGACCCAACGTCCCGCAGACGATCAGCCGCGACAGCCCCTGCGCGACAAGAAACTTTCCAACGTCCCGGTGCATGAGGCCGGTCTCAGAGCCGAGCTCTAACATGTCTCCCAGCACGGCAATCCGTTCGCGTGCAGGAGTCCACTGTGCCAGCAATTGGAGCGCCGCTTTCATCGACGCAGGGTTGGCGTTGTAGCAATCGTTGATGATATGGACGCCGTGATGGCTCACCACCTGCGACCGCATTGCGGCAGGACGAAATCGGCCCAGCCCTTGGGCAATCATCGAACCGGACAGGTTCAAGGCCGCACCCACCGCTGCCGCGGCGAGCGCATTCGTGACGTTGTGAGTACCATGCACCTTGATTCGAACAATCGTGGGACGGCTCTTTCCAGGGAGGTGCAAACGAAAGGTCGTCCCTTGGCGAACATCGGACGTGACCCCGCTCGCGCGGACATCGGCCGTCTCCGAAAATCCGAACGACATGACGCGGCATTGCGCACGCGCGGCGAGATAGTCAAAGTAGGGATCGTCGGCATTCAAAATCGCCGTACCATCGGCCGGAAGCAGGTCCAGCAATTCCGCCTTGGCTTGTGCCGATCCTTCCATGTTACCGAAGAACTCGAGATGATCGGGGCCAATATTGGTAATCAACCCAATCGTGGGCCTGACCATCTCACAGAGCCTGGTCGTCTGCCCGTGCTGATCCACCCCCATCTCAATGACGGCGGCTTGATGGCGAGCCGTGAGCCGGAATAGGGTATAAGGCACGCCGATCCGATTATTGAAATTCCCTTCGGTCTTCAACACCGGCCACCGCTGAGCCAACACTGCCGCCACCATCTCTTTCGTCGTCGTCTTGCCGTTGCTCCCGGTCACCGCCACGACAGGAATATGGAACCGACTGCGATGGTGCGTCGCCAACTGTTGGTAGGCAAACAGCGGATCACGCACTCCGAAGAGAAAGGGCGCAGGCCGACCCTCAATTCGGCGTACCGTTGCGGAGCCTGAAGGAAGGCGGTATTCATCGAGAACGATGGCTCCTATTGCGCCCTGAGCAAGTACGGCCGGCACAAACTCATGCCCGTCGTACCGATCACCCCTGAGTGCCACAAACAGATCACCGCGGCGAACCGATCGGGAGTCCGTGCTGATCTGTCTGATCCGGTGCTTCCCCGATAACGAGTCCTGCCCCGCGAGAACTTTCACGCTGATGACTTCTCGTAACTCCTCGACCGTAAAGAGTCCCATCGATTCCTCATCCTGCGCGCTCCCAACCGTGGCCTGGACTTTCACGCACAGTCCTGCAATTGGTGAATCGCCTCGCGAGCCACCTCACGATCGTCAAAATGAAACTTCTTGGTACCGATGATTTGATAATCTTCATGCCCCTTGCCGGCAATGAGCACCATATCGCCGCGGTGCGCCTCGCGGATGGCGACGCCAATCGCCTCACGGCGGTCCGGCACCAAGTGATACTGCACATGACTGCGGCGCTCCAGCGCATCGCGCACGCCGATCTCTACTTCATGAAGGATCGCCATCGGGTCCTCGGTTCGAGGGTTATCGGACGTTAAGACCACCACGTCGCTGTATTCCACGGCAGCGCGTCCCATCTTGGGCCGTTTCCCTCGATCCCGATCACCACCGCAGCCGAACACTGTAATGATCCGCCCGGTCTTCAACGCCTGGGCTGCTGTCAGCAACCGGAGGAGCGCATCTTCGGTATGGGCATAATCGACGACGACGGTAAAATCCTGCCCGGAAGAGACCCGCTCGAAACGACCTGGGACATTGGTAATATGGGTGGTCGCTTCGCAGATCTGATCGGACGTCGCCCCGTCGTGCAGCGCCACCCCGATTGCCCCCAGCAAGTTGTAGACGTTGTGCTCCCCAACCAACCGGCTCTCGACGATAAACGAGCCTGCGGGAGTTGCCGCAGTAAAAGTGGTACCGGTCAGCGAGAGACAGACTCGTTCCGCCTTGAGATCGGCCTGGTTCTGAATGGCATAACCCCAGACCGGCACAGGACAGGCTGCTCGGATCGCGGCTCCTCGGGAATCGTCCACATTGACGAGGGCGCGCTTCCCTGTCTTCTGCCCCCCGGCCAATCCGGCAAACAGTCGCAACTTCGCCTCGAAGTACTCCTCCATCGTGTGATGAAAATCGAGGTGATCCTGCGTGAGGTTCGTGAAGACTGCCGCGTCATACTCGCAGCCCGATGTCCGCTCTAGCGCGAGGGCGTGGGACGACACCTCCATCACTGCAGTGGTGAGTCCACCCTCGACCATCTTCGCCAAGAGTGCTTGAAGTTCGAGTGCACCGGGCGTCGTATGAGGGGCTGGAAGCGTCTCTTGCCCGATCTGGTACCCCACCGTGCCGATCAACCCCACCCGTCGGCCGATCCCTTCCAGTAACGCTTTGCAGAGGTACGTCGTCGTCGTCTTTCCATTCGTGCCCGTCACGCCAATCATCTTGAGACGGGCGGATGGATCCCCGTGAAACCGGCTGCCAAGAAGCCCGAGCGCCTTGCGCGAATCAGCCACCAGCACGAAAGGTAATGGCCCTGATGCCACAGTCACCTGCGCGACCACCGCAACCGCTCCGGCCTTGATGGCCTGCTCGACAAATCCATGACCATCAACGCGCTCGCCCTTGACGGCAACAAACAGGCTCCCGGCCGTCACGTCACGCGAATCGTCCGTGATCGCATGCACCGGACGGCTCACATCGCCGCGCTGCTCCAGAACCTCGACCTGCCCACGGAGCGCCGCGAGCAACTGCGTGAGGGTGATGGGGTCGCGCACCATGGCCTCTTAGTGGTCCTTCATCGCCAGTGCGATTTTCACAGTGTCTTCTCTGGACACACCAAGATAGTTGAGTACCTGCTCCCCGACCCGCCGAAAGACGGGCGCAGCCACGGCCCCGCCCCAGGCTTCGCCTTGAGGTTCATCGAGGAGTACGATCATCGCCAGCCGCGGAGATTCTGCCGGAACATACCCGACAAACGACCCGACAAACTGGGTGGAGGAATAGGCGCCGGTTCGCGAATCGATTTTTTGCGCGGTCCCGGTTTTACCCGCCACGCGGAAACCCGGAATGGCCGCCTTCGTTCCCGTCCCATTCGTCACGACACCTTCCAGCATCGTCGTCATCGTCCGGGCCGTGTCCTGTGACACGATTCGCCGCTTCACGTGTGGTAGTACTTCCTTAAGCACACGGCCTTTCTGATCGCGCACTTCGGATACCACATAGGGCTTCATCATCACGCCCCCATTGGCCAGAGTCGCCACTGCCGATACCATCTGAAGGGGCGTCACTCCAACCTCCTGTCCCATCGAAATCGACGCTAGCGATCGACGGTCCCAGTCTTTGGGAGCCTTCAAGAGTCCGCTCACTTCACCCGGCAGGTCGATCTCAGTACGTTCGCCGAATCCGAACGCTTGGAGATAGCGATAAAGCCGCTGCTCTCCGAGAGCCATTCCTGTCTTGGCCGCGCCGATGTTGCTGGATTTTTGAATCACCTCAGAGAACGTCATCCACCCCAGTTTGTCATGGTCGTGAACTGTCGTATTCGCAATCACCATATGGCCGTTTTCACCGAAGACCATGGAGTCGGGTGTCATCACTTTTTCTTCAAGCGCCGCGGCCGCAACCACCATTTTCATGGTCGACCCAGGCTCGTACGTATCCGTCAGAGCACGATTGCGCCATCGATCGGGCGTCAACGCGGCGACGACATTCGGATCGAATCGTGGACTGACGGCCATCGCGAGAATTGCACCCGATTGCGGATCCACGACGATGATTGTCCCGGACTTGGCATGAGTATGAGTGACGGCCTCTTCGAGTTCTTTTTCTGCAATGTATTGGATGACCTCGTCGACGGTCAGCGTGAGGGCATGTCCCGGCGTTGGTACTTGCTCCGCCAAACCCTTGGGAAAAACCGTGCGGCCTAACGCATCGCGCTGCAACACGGTGACGCGCTTTTCCCCATGCAGGTGCGAATCGTATCGGCGCTCGAGCCCCTCAAGCCCTTGCCCATCCATCCCGGAGAATCCAAGGACATGCGCCAGCAACGGTCCCTTGGGATAAAACCGCCGTCCCTCCATCACCACGCCGATGCCGTCCAACGACAGCTGCTCCAGCCGACGCCCTTGCTCAGGCTCGACCTTTCGCGCCAACCACACGAAGCTCTTGTCTTGTTGAAGCTTTCTCACAAGCTCATCGCTTCGAATATGGAGCACCGGGGAAAGATGACGGGCAACGGTCGACGGGCTTTCCAGCGACGTCGGTACGCCGAACACGGATGGCACCTCCACATTCATCGCGAGCACTTTGCCGTGCCGATCCGACACCATGCCTCTGGCTCCCTCGAAGGACACGGTCTTTTGATGTTGCCGATCGGCCTTGGCCGTGAGTTCTGCTGCTTGAAACACTTGGAGCGTGACCAGCCGAAATAGAATGACGCTGAACCCGCAGAGGAGCAGGACCAGCATCACATAGCGACGACTGCGAGAAGGACTGGCAGTCACTCGCTCACCCTCCCGGTTGAGACATGTCTCGCCAGACGGACTTGCTCAACGGGTGGGAGAGACAGGTTCGGAGCCTCTCCCGTCTGATGCACCATCAGCACTTGCCCCTGCTGCGGCGGAACCAGCCCCAACTTTTCCGTCGCCACCTTCGCGATCCGCTCCGGAGCCATCAGCGCAGAAAACTTCACTTGCAATCCATCCCGCTCTCGCTCCAGCAATACTTTCTGGGTCTTCAATCGTTCGTTCTGATACCCCAACCGAACGACATCGACACGTTCCCACACAAACACGAAGACCAACAGCACACCGGCCACCATCGTCAACGTCTTCATGAATGACCCTCCTTGGATAGGCGTTGGGCAACCCGCAACTTGGCACTGCGGGATCGAGGATTCCGGTCCGATTCTTCCCTGGTGGGGATCTGCGGCTTCTTGGTAAGCACCACCAATGCAGGATCGTCCTTGCCGGAGAGCGCCCGAAACGTGTGCTTCACAATCCGATCTTCGAGCGAATGGAATGAAATCACACAGAGGCGGCCGCCGGAAGACAATACGTCTACCGCATCGCGCAACGCCGGTTCGAGACAGTCAAGTTCCTGATTCACTGCAATGCGAAGGGCTTGGAAGGTGCGGGTGGCACAGTGGAGACGACCATGCCGATAATTCGCCGGAACAGCCCCCTCGATCACGGAGACCAACTCTGTCGTCGTCGCCAACGGATGGCATTCACGTGCGCGGACAACGGCACGCGCAATTCGTCGAGAAAACCGTTCCTCGCCGAACTGAAAAATCGCGTCGGCCAACCGCGCTTCCGGCCATCGATTGACCAGGTCAGCTGCAGTCCCACTCATCGATTGATCCATACGCATGTCCAACGGACCATCCCCTTGAAAGCTGAAGCCGCGAGCAGATGATTCCAACTGCGGGGATGAGACTCCAAGATCAAACAGGATTCCATCGACCTGGCCAATGCCACTGGCAGCAAGATGCTGTTTCAGATCCATAAAGTGACCATGGATAAGGACTACGCGGTCGCCGAATCGTGAGAGCATTTCTCGACTGGCTGCAATGGCCACCGCATCGCGATCAAGCCCGATAAGCCTGCTGGCAGGACCACTCGCCTCAAGAAGTTTTTCAGCATGCCCACTGTACCCCACCGTGCAATCAAGATAGGTTCGGCCAGCCTCTCGAACGAGCCAAACCAGTACTTCTTCTGGCATGACCGGGATATGTAGAGAAACATTCATGAGTCATAAATAACCAAACTCACCCACTTTCTCCCACTAAGGCGCGCAGTATACACTCACTCAAAGACTTGTCAATAAAAAATTCATGGACTTATGAAGTTTAAAAGAGCCTTGCCCGGTGACAGAGTGTCTAACATTTTGGAGGCTTTCCCACGGCATACAAAGATATCCAAGAGAGGGTATAGAGAGCACATACCATCCACAAGATATGGGATGGAAGGGGGTATGAAAGGACCCCCTTTCACACTGTCTGGAGTTTGTATGTCATGTTGAAATTGGACGCGGAAGACTTTTTCTGGGCCACCAAATGTAATTGCGTTACGCGCATCTTCTACCTTTCCCTCCTTCGCCCCGCAACGAACAGCAATGTCCGGGAGGCTCCTGGTCAATTGAACAATCCCTTCAGCGCACGGAGTTGGCGAGTTTCATTGACACGGGTTCGAGTCGGGTTGAAAATGGCTTTATGCGTACGCAACACTCAAAATCCCTGCACTTAGTTACGGCAATCTCACTGATCTCTCTGTTT
>DASQFV010000066.1:0-4085 GCA_035632975.1 Nitrospiraceae bacterium | reverse complement strand
GAAAGACCACCGGACCGCTGCCAGATCGACCTGGACCGGCTCCTCTTGCTCCCGGAGTTGCATCGTCAACCGTAGATATACTGAAGCGCCGGCGACAGTTTCCGAGGTGATCGCGCAGCCCTCCTCAGACAAATTTAAGATTGTGCCCCCATGGGAAACCTGCTCTCCCTTGAACGACACAGGAAGTTGCACCGCGAAGCGGGTATGCTTACGTCCTTCCATGAGGCTCCCTGCCGATCATCGGCTAAGACGCGAGAAGCTTCTCACGGTGCCGGTGGAGTATCGCTATGGTTCATAAGTATCTCTACCATAAATCCACCATCTCGGTCATTCTCCTTCTGAAACCACAGGCCCTGCCAGGTATGACCGATGAGCGTGTGTGTCTCGAATCGCCCGTTTTGAAACCGATCGCCTAGATCTTCCCTCCGCCCTCTCTCCATTCTTCTTATTCTTGGGAGAAGGCTGCGGGTGAGAACGGAACACCTCATAGCACCGCAGCACTTTCCTTACGTAGGTATGGGTTTCTCGAATGCGTGGAAGTTTGCGATCTTTGACCCGGTGGATCCCTGCATTATAGGCCGCCAAGGCCAAGGGGAGATCGCCTTGGTAGAGGTTCAGCAGATGCCGCAGCTGCTTAGCCCCTCCGCGGATATTCTGGATAGGATCGTAGACGTCGCTCACACGCAACGTGGCCGCGGTAGCCGGCGTCAGCTGCATCAAGCCGACCGCGCCTTTGCGAGACACGGCATGCTGGAGAAAATCCGATTCGGTCTTGATGACAGCGCGCAGCAGGGCAGGATCAAGACGATTTTTCTTGGCGTACCACGCGATGGCCCGATGGATTTCCTGTTTAGAATACCGAGGGTGGGCGCCGTCGTAGTCGGGCCGCGTTGGCGTGGGAACGGCGGCAATCAGCAAGCACGCCATAACCAGCGCACAGAGGGTGCGCAGCAGGCGTGAACAGAGCGATCCGCTCCTTGTGTTGTCGGCGGCCATGGTGTGCGGCTATATCCCGGTGCACAAGACAACCTTCATAGAGGCCTGGAAGGGCTCAAGATCCATGCCGAGATGGGTCTCTACTAACGTGCGGATAGGATAGGGAAATCGATAGCTATCCCACATGGCGTACTGTGGCGTGTTCTGCACAGAGTGGACGGTTGGGAACTGTTGGCTTTCACCACGTGGTGGCACAGAGTTTTAAATCACTCCCGCAGGATGCTCAAAAAGTTCGTCCAGCGCGGACTGTTTCAGCATCCTGCTAGAGCAGGTCGCCGATCAGCTTTACCGCCTCTTCAGGCGAGGCAGCGGCATGGACGAGATGTGGCGCGAGATTTTTGAACAGGCCCACCCCGGCCTTGTCGGCCCCCAACAGGATCACGGTCTTCTTGGCCTTCAATGCCAGTGCAACTTCTGAGACCGTTCCAGTGCCGCCGAGCCCACAGGCCACTATGACGTCGCTGGACATAACATTCACGTTGTTGCGCGCCTGGCCCAGGTCCGTAACAATTGCCACGTCCACAAACCGAGACACCCGTTCCTTGCCATCAGGCAAAATCCCGATCGTCAAGCTGCCGGGCACCGACTTCGCCCCCTCGCTGGCCGCGTCCATCACTCCGCTCGCGCGCCCTCCCGTCAGCACCACCCATCCTTGCCGTGCAATGAGTTCTCCCAAGCTTCTGGCGTCGGCCAATTCTCGGATACCGGCCTTGGCCGGACCCATGACACCTATCACTGGTTTTCTGGTCGATTGTCGAATCGGACGTTTCACGGACCCCACCTCACTGGGCAAAAGTATTTGCACAAGTTGCTGGGGGCAGAAATATACACCGAAGGCGGGGGACTTGTCGCGCGACTCTTGCGAATGATCAGGGACAATGGGAGAAGCCGCCCAGCTTACGTTAAGGTTTACCCCACAACTCTTCCAGCCGCTTGGCGCGACCGCAGTTGTATTTGTAGAGTTTGTAGCGGATGGGATTTTTCTTGTAGAAGTCCTGATGGTACTCCTCAGCGGGATAGAACGGCGGGGCCAACACAATCTGCGTGACGATCAGCTCTGTGAATCGTTTCGATTGCTCGATCACCTGCTTGGAGGTGTCCGCCGCACGTTTCTCTTCGTCGGTCTGAACGAACACGGCGGAGCGATACTGGCTGCCGTGGTCGCAGAACTGTGCGTTCGGTGTGATCGGATCTACGTTGCGCCAAAAGGCATCCAGTAACTTCTGGTAGCTCACTTTGGCTGGGTCATAGACCACTTCGACCGATTCCGCATGCCCCGTTCGTCCAGCGGACACCTCTTCATAGCTCGGATTGGCGACCTTCCCCCCCATATATCCCGAGGTCGCAGACAGCACCCCCTCAACCTTCTCGAAGGCTTCTTCCATGCACCAGAAACAGCCCCCCGCGAAGTAGGCCTTGCTGACAGTCGAGTCCGCTGCAGCCTGGCTGGTCGACTGGAGGTTCCAAGCTCCGATTAGGAAAATGGCCACAGTAAGAGCTGATAGAGCGGCTTGCCTGCTCATGAGACGGCCCTCCTCACTGACTCAGTCGAATAGCTTTGTGAAGCCTTACACTTTTCTACGGTCATGGCTTCCTAGTCAAGAGCCCTTCACATTCGAGACGCAGCAGGAATGAAGTCGGCATGGACCCAGGCCTTCTTGAAACGATCCTCAGCCTCAGCCGCCTGGTCGTCCTTCTGTTGGGCCCGGAGGCTCTGGATTAATCCTGTCAGCGCCCACCCGTTGTCCGGATGGCTAAGAAGGTCCGCGTGATAGACTGCTTCCGCCTCGGACGGGCGATCGGCCAGCAAGAGCACCGCCCCAAGACGGTGCCGCACGGACAACGGCCAGAGCGGCGGCTCCGAGAATGGAAGCGCCTCTTCCATTTTGATCGCCTCCTCGAACAGCCGGATGGCGTCATCATAGCGCTGGCGACGCGCAGCGAGTTCTCCTGACAGAACCCGCTCGGCAATCTTGAGAAGCGCCCGCTCGGTCTTTTCTTCCGTAGTGCGATTCCGGCGGATCTGCTTCGTGAGGCCGGCAAGGGCGACGTGTTCACCCTCAGCCCCGGGGAGCCGGCCGGTCGCAACAAGGGCGAGCCCTCGCCCCAATCGCCACATCCCTTCCATCAATCGCAATCCCTTGGGCGGTGGAAGTTCCCTCAGCAACTCCTCCCACCGGTCGAACCGAATCATCGAGAAGATCGGCGTCGTGAGGTAGAGTTCCTTCGAGCGGTCTTTTCGGGTTTCCTCCACGGTGATGGTCGCCGTCAAATCGCGAGCCGCTTTCATGGCTTCGACATTGCGCCCCTCCATCGCGAGGGAGGCCCAGAGAAAATGGAGATTGTGCGTGTAATACCCATCCGCATACTCGCCGGTCTGGTTTCGGCTGGCCAAGTACTGTTGATCGATGTCGACTGCCTGCTGATTCCGTTCCACCGCTTCGTGGTACTTCCCAAGCCGCATATAAATGTGGGCGGGCATGTGGACGAGATGACCGGCCCCCGGCATCAGGCCAGGCAGCCGCTCCGCACAGGGCAAGGCCCGTTCCGGTTGCGATGACGCCTCGACGGCGTGCAGGTAGTAATGGCAAGCCCCCGGGTGATCGGGGTTTTGCGCGAGCACGGACTCGAGCGTGGTGACGATCTCATCGGTGCCAGGCTGCGGTCCTCCATCCAGCTTCCACAAGTCCCAGGGCCGCAGATCCATCAGCGCTTCCGCAAATAGAGTGGCAGCATCGGGATCCTCGGGGAATCGCTGCGCCACCACTCGCATAGCCTTCGCATAGGCCTCATCAAGTCTCTTGCGCTTGGTCCCCTTCCGACCCACGTACCGTGCGACCAACGCGTCGATGTAGGCTTGCTCTTCGGGAGTGGCGCGGTCCGCCAATCGCCGAGCCTTCTGGACCATCTCAATGGCGCGATGTTCGTCTTTCTTCTCCATCGCACTATTAATGTTGGGGCCGAGCGCCAGCGCAATTCCCCAATAGGGCATGGCCGCCTGCGGATCCTGTTGCGCCGCAGCTTCAAACGACCGGATCGCTTCTTCGTGGTTGAAGGCATAGACGAGTCGGAGCCCCTGATCGAAATAA
>DASQFV010000065.1:0-13865 GCA_035632975.1 Nitrospiraceae bacterium | reverse complement strand
AATCCGTCTCCTGGTGGTTGATGACGCTTCGTCGGATGGGACCGGAATGGAAGCTGATCGGCTCGTAGCTTCCTTAGGACGAATGGACGTCATCCATCGCCCGGGGAAACTTGGCCTTGGCTCAGCATACAAACAAGCCTTTCAGACCGTACTGCGTACGACAGGGGCGGAATTCATCTGCCAGATGGATGCCGATTTCTCCCATCGACCCGTAGATCTCAGGAGCGTGTTAGACGCAGCCTGCCGGGGTGTCGCGGATATCGTAGTCGGTTCTCGCTGGATACCAGGAGGTGCAGTGTCCAATTGGCCGTTCAGGCGGTTCCTCCTGTCGCGCGTCGGTAATCTCTACGCAAGGATGATACTAGGGGTCCCGCAATGTGACTTGACGGGGGGTCTGAAGTGCTGGCGGCGCAAGGTGCTTGAGTCGATTGATTTAGACGCCATAGAAGCCGAAAATTACGCGTTCCAGATCGAGATGAGCTGGAGGGGGTGGAAACAAGGGTTCTCCATTTACGAGGTGCCCATTACCTTTGTTGAACGGGCACAAGGTGTCTCGAAAATGAGCGGGCGCGTCGTAGGGGAGGCATTAGTCCTTCCCTGGAGGTTGCGGTTGCAGCAGAGGGCGAAAACACTCCACAAGGTGTAGCCGTCAGGAAGGAGTAATGCACATCGGGACTCGCTGGGTCTGGATCATCGTTGTCGCCATCCTGCTCGTCTGGGGACTCACTGATGTGCGACGACGTGCCGACCTTGATCCTCACAACATCCTCGCACATCGAACTGATTTTACCGTCTACACCGAGGCGGGCGCTGCGTTCTTCGATGGCCGCGACCCCTACGCTGTCACAAACCCCCGAGGCTGGCACTATCTCTATCCGCCACTTTTCGCTCTCCTCGTTGCTCCTCTCCATGTGCTCCCCACAAGCTGGCAAGGGGTCACGTGGTTCCTGCTGAGCCTGCTCATGGCTGCCGGCTGTCTTTCCGAATGCCGGAAGATCGTGCAACGGATACAGGAAGCGTTTGAGGGTAGGCAACCGGCTGACCGTCGCAATCTCCCCGGATGGATTGTGCTTGCCGCAGCGGCGGCTATCCTCTTCCCTTTCCTTAATACCTTACAACGAGGGCAGGTGGGGATCGCCGTCCTGTGGCCTCTGCTTCTAGGATTTCGCGTCATTTCGGAAGCGCAGAGTAGGTTCTGGTGGTTCTGGGGAGGGACACTTCTGGCGCTTCCAGTCGTGATGAAGATAACGCCTGCCCTACCGGTCGCGATCCTCCTGCTTCAGCAGTTTGTCGCAGCTGTGCGAACGGAACGTTCTCCGATTGCCCGTCGGCGGTTCTTGCTTTGTGTGAGTGGGTTCACGGTCGGAGTGATCTTCTTCTTGCTGTTGGTCCCAACCATCCTGATCGGTTGGGAAGATAACAGCCGCCATTTGAGGACCTGGTACACCGACGTTGTGGCTAACGAGCGTCTCGGCGAGACCCATGATTTCGACGCTCACAGTGTCCGCAACCAGAGCCTCAACAATGCCGTGTATCTACTCGGCAACTGGTTTGCCTACACATTCACCGGGGGGCCGGATGATCAAGGCACCAGCCTTTCGACCGTACCACCGACGCCACTTCCGATGGATGCACCGATTGTGAGAACCGTCCTTGTGGTTCTACGCGTATTGCTTGCTCTACTGCTGATAGGTGTAGCCGTTCGGTGGCATTGGGAGACGGAGGGTGGCGGTCAGGTGGCAGCGTTCAGCCTTGCGTGTGCGATGTCACTTCCTCTCTCTCCAATCTCTTGGGGGCACCACTTTCTCATACTTCTTCCTGGGATGCTCTTCCTGCCCTGGGCGCTTTACGACGCACATCGGTCCGCGGCACGTTGGTTAGCCATCCTAGCCGCCACGTTGATTTTGGTGCACTTCAGTACGCTTGGCTTCTCGGGCGGTATCGCCGGGCGTCTTGGGCTTCTCGGAATAGGCATCGCGATCTGGTGCACCGTCGCAGGTGTATACCTCCTCTGTATCAAGCCGGATCACGCACCCGGCATCATTGTTCGCAAGGCCACGTCCTGATTCTCCCGCTTCCTCGACCGGGATTCGACTTGCTACACTGTCCCCCATCCTGTTCATGTGATGCTCCCGCACTGCGACAACTTAGCAGGATACTGAAAAAGTCCGCCAGCGGCGCTCTCAATTGAATCTCCACCGTGCCACAATGGTTTTCCCCAGCCTGCTAAGGCATGAGGCCTCACCAAGAAACTGATCAGAACCCGATTCCGAATCCGCCACCACGCCGAGTTCCACCGCCGACTCCCATACCGCCGAAAGCCCCGATGGATAATCCCGGTTTCCGTTGGCCATAGGATTGAACCGGCCAGACATGCAGGTGTTTCACGACCAGGGTGGGATAACGATACTCCACGTCGTCGAGGCGATCGGTCTTTGCCCCAGAGACTTCCCCTACAATCGTCACCCGCGTTCCTTCGACGACCGTGGCCGGGTCAAGAAACTCCTGCTGCGACGCAAGGAACCGTCCCTGTGATTGCTGGCGATCGAGGCTCGGTTCCTCTCCATCTTCAAGCGGAAGTTGCAAGAGTTCGATCTGCGTGCTGTCTCGAAGTCGCTTCGCTCTCAGCACCTCACCACCGAGCACGAGTACACGTCCATGATAGGACTCAGGTGAGGCCAGCAAGTCTCGAAACGAGACCGTTCTATCAACGAGTGGCTCCATCGACTCGGGAACGATTCGTTGAGAGGAGCAGCCTGAGAACAGGATAATTGCGACTACCCAGCCGGAGAAAAGATGTTGTCCTCGCATGGGAACAGTATACCTTTCTATGCGATTTCAAGACAAATCGTCATGAAGAATGCGGGCTGACTCCACGGCAAATCACGGCAACAGCACTCAGAGTCTGCAGGGTAGACCATACAGTGATTGTGGCACCATGCTCCAGTCCCCTTGCTTTACCTCACACACCAGGCCACAATTAATTTTCCCTCCGTCTCCATAAAAAATGAGACGTTCTCTTCACGCGCGTTTCCACTCTATTGGGCATTGAGCTTGCCCCCCTTTGCGATATGCTGTTCGCCATCATTCAAGGAGGAACTATGCGACGAATTTTTATTGATCGAACCATGCCACTCCGGGTCCCCGCATTGACCCTGCTGTGTGCCGTGGCGATGGTGGGATGCGTAAGCTCAGGAACCCATACGAAGACGCTCACCGAACTTGAGGCCGAAAAGAAAACATCCGCCAAACTGCAACAACAATTGGCTGGGCTAAAACAAAATATGGACCAAGAGGCCACTGAGCGAAAAGCCGCGGAACAGCAGGCTACAGAGTTGCAGTCCCGCCTGGACGGCCTGGAGAAGGAGAACGGGCAGCTGAACAGGGAACTCGGCACTGTGCGCGGTCAAATCACTGATCTTGAACAGAAACTCCAGAGCGGAAGTGCCTCCTCACGGGAAGAAATCGCCAGGCTACAGAAGCAAGCCGCTGACCTTGAAGCGAACTCCGCCCACATCGCGAAAGAACGTGAACAGCTGCGCCAGGAACAGTCCCGATTGGCCGTGGCGCTCGATCAGGAACGAGCCGCCAAAGAAGAAGAGATCAAGCGGCTGACGCGGACGCAGGAAGAACTATCAAAATCGCTGCAAGAAGAAATTTCCAAAGGCAATATCACCATACAACAAGTACGGGACCGCCTGACGATCAACATGGTGGATCGCGTCCTGTTTGATTCCGGGCAGGCCCAAGTGAAACCGGCCGGTGTGAAAGTCCTGAAACAAGTCGCCGATGTCCTCAACAAAATCACCGACAAGCAGATCCGGATCGAAGGCCACACCGACAATGTGCCCATCAGCTCAAAGTTACAAGGTCGCTTCAAGACAAACTGGGAACTCTCGACGGCCCGCGCCACAACCGTGGTGCGCTACCTGATCGATCATGGCGGTGTGGACCGTCAGTACCTCTCCGCAGTCGGCTATGCGGACACCCACCCCCTCAAGTCGAACGACTCCGAAGAGGAACGGTCATCCAACCGTCGAATTGAGATCGTGCTGTACCCCAAGGATCTCAAAGAAATTGCCGGGGAAGTCGAGACCAGTACGGCTGGATCGAATTAGCCATCAGTCCTCCGGAGGTGCTTACCCTACGGTAAGCACCTCCGCATCAGTCAAAGCCCAGGGTGTTACTGCGCTCACATGATCAATCCTGACCAGCGCGTCAAAGAATTCCGCCCAGGCCAGCTGCGTGACCGGCACGGTCTGCGCCGTCACAATCGCAACGGTTCCTTGTCACCTGAACAATTTTGACCAGACCGCTGCCGGTCTTCGTGCCATAATGCCCAGTAAGAGAAGGGGTCCTCATGCGCTGGGAAGGACAACGGGAAAGCGGCAATGTCGAAGATCGTCGAGGTATGGGACCGGCCAGGATCGGCGGAGGGCTGGGAATAGGCGGCATCGTGCTGGTACTTGCCGTCAGTTATTTTACCGGCATCAATCCTTTGACTCTCCTCAACATGCTCAACGGGGGCCAGAGTATGCCGGAATCATCGACGCCATCCGAGCCGGTGCCGACCGGATCGCTCAACGACCAACTGGGGAAATTCGCCGCGGTTGTCCTCGCCGACACGGAAACGACCTGGAAGCAACTCCTTGGGCCGCGGTATGAAGATCCTCGACTCGTACTCTTCACCGAGGCAGTCCAGTCTGCTTGCGGGACCGCGTCGTCGGCAGTCGGTCCCTTCTACTGTCCGAGGGATCGCAAAGTGTATCTTGACCTCTCCTTCTTCAACGTAATGGCTCAGCGACTTGGGGCATCCGGCGACTTTGCCCAGGCCTATGTGATTGCGCATGAGGTCGGCCATCACGTACAAACTCTCATGGGCACTGCAGAGAAGGTGACGCGCCTTCAGCGCCAGGCCTCTGAACGAGACAGGAATGCCCTGTCAGTGCGAATGGAGCTGCAGGCCGATTGTTTCGCCGGCGTCTGGGGCCACCACGCCAAACGAGAGCGAAACCTGATCGAACCGGGCGATTTCGAAACAGGGCTCAAAGCGGCAGCGGCGATCGGCGATGATCAACTCCAGAAAACGTCCCGCGGCTCTATTAGGCCGGAGAGCTGGACGCATGGCTCCTCTGAACAACGGATGACGTGGCTCCGCAAGGGATTGGAGACGGGCGACCCCAACGCGTGCGACACCTTCGCGAGCAGCCGGCTGTAGCCAGTCCATGGATCAAGAACTGGACCAGCTGGAAACTTCCTCCACACAGGGCATCTGCGCAACCTTACTGGCCGATGCGCCCTGGAATGCAAAATCCGTCATTGCCTCTGGCATCGCAACTGTCGGAGGCCTCGCCTCATGGGTTGCTGGTCTCTCATCGCCTGCTCTGATAGGCATCGGTGGCAGCTATCTTGGAGGATTCTTCTTTGGCTGGGCGTTCCGGCGATTTCTAAAAATGGCCGCGCTGATCACGGGTGGGTTGCTGACCTGCATCGCCGTATTGGAAGATACCGGCTGGATCGATCTAGATTGGACGGCAGTGGAAAGCTACATTAGCCACGCCATCGCGGCCGTACATCAGGGAGCTGAAGGACTCAAACACATCCTCTCTGGATATCTCCCTTCAACGGGGGCGGGAGCGGTCGGAGTCTTCTTCGGATTTCGCAAAAAGTAGCAAGCCGAAGTCAGTGCGGTGTGCTGTGCCCGGGGAGCGCTTGATACCATCCATTGGCTTGAGCCAATGCCACCGGGCAGTCGAACAATCGACTGAGGCTGGCTTCTGTGAGAATAGCGAGTTTCTCCCCATCTTGAAGAATCTTTCCTTGCTTCAAGAGCACGACACGCTTCACATCCGGAGGAATCTCGTGAATGTGTTGCGTCACCAGCAACAGCGTGCGCCCTTTCCGTATATAGGCGCGAATGAGATCCAGATAGTGAAACGTCGCCGTCAGATCGAGTCCGCTCGTCGGTTCGTCGAGCACGAGCGCCGCCGGCTCATGCACTAATGCGCGGCCGAGGAGGCATCGCCTCTGCTCTCCCGTCGACATCTCCCCAAACCGTCGATCCTTCAACGAACCCGCACCCATCTCCTGCAACATGTCGTCCGCCCGCGCGAGCTGCGCGTAACTGAAATCTTGATGGCCATAGATCCCGATGCTGGCGTAGAAACCTGACAGGACCACTTTGAGGCCGGTCACTTGGTCCATATACTGATGTTGAAGATCATGGGACACCATCCCTAAACGCTTGCGGACGTCCCACACATTCCATTGCTCTTCGCCGAACAATCGGATGCGCGTCGCGTCATTCGGGACCGGATGGACTTCGCCAGCCAGCAACTTCAACAGGGTCGATTTGCCTGACCCGTTCGGGCCAAGAATGGCGGTGTTCACCCCTGTATCAAGAGTGAACGAAAGGTCTGCGAACACGCAGGTGTCGCCCCGATAGACTGTGGCCTTTTCGATTTCGAGTATGGGACCAGCCTGAAGGGAGGATGAGGTCATGCCTCAGATGGCTACGCTTCGTTCGGGTCAGGATTAATCTTCGCGGAGACCTTCTGCTTCCCGGAGGTCGAATGTTTTTTCAGCGAGCCTGAGATCTTCGGCGTTTTCGTGCTCACATCGGCGTTCTGTGCGCGGTGCAGCAAGGCATGGTCCATGAGCACCAGCGCCATCATGGCTTCAGCAATCGGCGTCGCTCTGATGCCGACGCAGGGATCGTGACGTCCGTTCGTCTCGACGGTCACCGGCTTTCCTTGCTTATCAATGGACCGGCGGGCCACGCGGACACTCGAAGTCGGCTTAATCCCGATCGTGACGACGATATCTTGCCCGGTTGAAATACCGCCAAGAATTCCGCCGGCATGATTGGTCACAAAGCCATCCGGGGTCAGCTCGTCCCCATGCTCTGACCCACGCTGCGTCACAGAACTGAAACCCGATCCGACCTCGACGGCCTTCACCGCATTGATGCTCATCATGGCTCCAGCGAGATCGGCATCGAGCTTCGCGTAGACCGGCCCACCCCATCCCACTGGCACAGACTCGGCAACCGTAGTGATCTTGGCCCCCACTGAGTCACCTGCTTTGCGCAGCTCGTCCATGAACGATTCAAGCTTTGGCACGACTTCGGAACTTGCGGAGAAGAACGGATTCTTACTGACCTCACCCCAACTCTCAAACGGCGCTTCAATCGGGCCAAGCTGACTCAGGTACCCACGAATCACGACACCGTACTTCTCCCTGAGCCATTTCTTCGCAATCGCCGCTGCCGCCACTCGCACCGCCGTCTCTCGCGCAGACGCGCGCCCGCCGCCGCGATGGTCTCGAATGCCATATTTCTGCCAATAGGTGTAGTCCGCGTGACCGGGACGAAAGGTGTCAATCAGATCGCCGTAATCCCTGCTGCGGGCGTCTTCGTTTCGGATGAGCAGCGCGATCGGGGTGCCGGTCGTCTTGCCTTCAAAGACACCGGAGAGAATTTCGACGCTATCGGATTCCTGCCGTTGCGTCACGTGGCGCGACGTGCCTGGCTTGCGCCGATCGAGATCCTGCTGGATATCATCGACAGAGAGGGCCAGACCAGGCGGACAGCCATCCACGACACAACCAATCGCAGGTCCGTGGCTTTCGCCGAATGATGTGACGGTGAATATGCGGCCAAACGAATTGCCGGCCATGAGGCGGATGACTCCTCTCTATTCGACGAGATCGAGCTTGATGCGCAATTCCTTCAACTGATCGGCACTGACTGCAGACGGCGCATCGGTCAGCGGACATTGGGCCCGTTGCGTTTTGGGGAACGCGATCACGTCGCGAATCGAGTCAACCTCCCCCAATAGCATGAGGAGCCGATCGAGCCCGAAGGCAATCCCGCCGTGCGGAGGCGCCCCATAGTCGAGCGCGTCGAGCAAGAAACCGAACTTCGCCTGCGCTTGATCCTTGTTGATGCCGAGCAAGTCGAGAATGCGCAGCTGGATATCGCTCCGATGGTTCCGGATACTCCCGCCACCGATTTCGCTTCCGTTCAACACCATATCATAGGCTTTCGCCCGTACTTTGAGTGGTTCCGAGTCCAGGAACGCCACATCCTCGTCCATCGGCGCGGCAAAAGGATTGTGCATGAAGATGTACCGCTTCTCTTCCGGCGAATAGTCCAGCAAGGGAAACTCAACGACCCACAGCGGCTTCCAGGCAGTGGTATCGATCAGCTTCAGCTCTTCACCCAGCAATAGCCTGATGCGGCCCAGCACGTCGTGGACAATTGCGGCCTTGTCGGCACCGAAGAGGACTAAATCGCCCGGCTTGGCGTCGGGAAGGGCCGCCGCGAAAGCCTTCGCATCCAGGAACTTGGCGATCACAGACTCAAGCTGCCCCTCCGCTGTGATTTTGAGCCAGGCAAGCCCCTTCGCGCCAAAACTCTTGGCCATCTCACCGAGCGAATCGATCCGGTTTCGCGGCGTGACCGCTCCACCCTTCACGATCAGCGCCTTCACGATGCCACCTTTTGTCGCCGCCTCCCTGAATACCTTGAACTCGCTCGCCGTCGCAAAGGCGGTGACGTCATGCAGCGGCATGTCGAAGCGCAGGTCCGGCTTGTCCGACCCGTAGCGGCCCATCGCCTCGGCATAGGTCATGCGCGGGAATGGAGTCGACAGTTGGACACCCCCCGCCTCACGAAACACCGTGACGATCATCTGCTCCATCAACCTCATGACTTGCTCGCGGTCGGCAAAGGACAGTTCCGCGTCGATCTGTGTAAATTCCGGCTGCCGGTCATTGCGCAGATCTTCGTCGCGGAAGCAACGCGCGATCTGATAATAGCGATCGACGCCACTCACCATGAGCACCTGTTTGAAGAGCTGCGGCGACTGAGGAAGCGCGTAGAATTGACCGGGGTTCACTCTGCTCGGCACCAAATAGTCCCGCGCGCCTTCCGGCGTGCTCTTGGTCAAAATCGGCGTTTCCACTTCAAGGAAGCGTTCCGCATTCAGAAATCCACGGACGGCCTGCATGATGTCATGTCGGAGGCTCAAGAGTCGCTGCATCTTTGGACGCCGAAGATCCAGGTAGCGGTACTTCAGCCGGATCGACTCCGTCACTTCGGCATCGTCTTCGATCACGAACGGCGGCGTCTTCGACTCATTCAGAATCTCCACGGCATCCACAAAGATTTCGATCTCGCCCGTGGGCAGATTGGGATTCTTAGACTCTTCCGGACGGGCCATCACTTGGCCCGTCACCGACACAACACACTCGCTCCGCAAGGCGTGGGAGGCTTGATGCACCGCTGCATTACGCTCGGCGTTACACACCACCTGCGTGATCCCGGTTCGATCCCGCAGATCGATGAACATCACCATGCCGTGGTCACGCCGCCGTTGGACCCAGCCGTTCAGGACGACGGTCTGCCCGACAGCGGCTTTGGTGAGCTCCCCGCACCGATGAGTTCTGGCCTTCATGCCACCTTCGCTTTCTTGGAACGGGCCCATCCGATCCGGCTGACCGGCCTCTTTGGCCGTGGAGCATGCTTCTCTGTGTCCTCTGCTGAGGCCAGCTTCTGTTCTGCAAGTTCGCGCAATGCGTTCGCTTCACGGTCGGTCAGGTACCTGAACTCGCCGGATGCCAGATCTCCCAACGACAACGGGCCCATCCTGATCCGCGTCAGCTTCAAGACCGGGTGACCGACCGCTTCCAACATACGCTTCACTTGGTGCTGCCGCCCTTCGCGGATCGTCATTTCGAGCCAAGAGTTCTGCTTGGCCTTTTTGACCTTCTTGACGATAGCCGGACTGGTCAGGCCATCTTCCAGCTGCACACCCTGTTCCAACTGTCGGATATGTTCATCCGTCACCACCTGCTTGACCTTGATGAGATACGTCTTCGGCACATGGTAACGGGGATGGAGCAACGTCTGAGCCAAGTCGCCGTGATTGGTCAGGAGCATCAACCCTTCGCTGTCGAAGTCCAAACGACCGACGGGAAACACCCGCACCGAGATCCCGCGAAGGTAGTCCTTCACCGTCGGCCTGCCTCCCGGATCATTCAACGTCGACATCACGTTCTTCGGCTTATTCATCAACAGATAGACATACGGCTGGGCGGAACACAGGTGCTTGCCATCCACCTTGATGTGGACGCGATCCGGATCAACCTTGGTGCCGAGCTCCGTCACAACCTTGCCGTTGACGGTCACGCGCCCGGAAGCGATCAAGACCTCTGCCTTACGCCGCGAGGCCAATCCGGTTCCAGCAATTACTTTTTGCAATCTCACTTCCATGCTTCTCCGTTACGCTCTTCCTTGGGGAGTGGCTGGGCCGGGTCCTATTGCGCGCATCGAACGAGCACTGTTTCATCGTGCGCGTTCTGCGAGCACGGGAGCCAGCCGAGCCAGTCCCCTCTACTCCCATTCAATCGTAGACGGCGGCTTCGAGCTGATGTCGTACACCACCCGGTTCACACCCTTCACTTCATTGATGATCCGGTTCGACATCTTGCCCAGCACGTCATTCGGAATCCTGGCCCAATCGGCCGTCATACCATCCAAGCTCGTGACCGCACGGATGGCGATCACATACTCATACGTCCGCTGATCGCCCATCACTCCGACGGTGCGAATCGGCAGCAACACGGCGAAGGCTTGCCAAATATCGTTATACAGCCCTGCGGCTCTGATCTCCTGATCGACGATCGTTTCCGCGGCACGCAAGATCATCAACCGCTCTTTCGTCACCGCCCCCAATACGCGAATCGCAAGTCCGGGACCTGGAAACGGTTGACGCCAGATGATCTCATCCGGCAATCCCAGTTCCTTCCCCAGCACACGGACTTCATCCTTAAAGAGCTCCCGCAGCGGTTCAATGAGCTTCATCTTCATGCGCGCCGGCAACCCGCCCACGTTGTGATGCGTCTTAATGGTGGCCGACGGGCCCTTGAAACTCACACTTTCAATTACGTCCGGATATAGGGTGCCTTGGACAAGATATTTGACGCCCTTGAGCTTCTTGGATCCCTCTTCGAAATTCTTGATGAACTGCCGGCCAATAATCTTCCGCTTCCGTTCAGGATCAGTCACATTCCGGAGCCCCGCCAGAAACTGATTGGTTCGATCGAGAATCCGCATATTAAGGTGCATCTGCGAGGCAAAGGTCTTCTCCACCTGATCACGCTCACCCTCCCGCAGAACGCCGTTGTCTACGAAAATACAGGTCAGCTGGTCGCCAATGGCCCGATGGGTCAACGCGGCGGCCACGGACGAATCCACGCCCCCGCTCAAGGCACAAATCACCCGTTCCTTGCCGACTTGCTCTCGAATCTGTTGCACAGCCGTATCCACATACGACTGCATCGTCCAGGTCGGCTGACAACCACAGATGTCGTACACGAAATTACGGAGCAGCGTCGTCCCTTCCGGCGTATGAACCACTTCCGGATGAAACTGGAGGCAATAGATCCGTCGCTTGTGATCATTGCGCTTCATCGCCGCAATCGGTGAATTGCCGGTATGCGCGATGGATCGGAAACCCGGAGGCATCCGTTCAATACGGTCTCCGTGCGACATCCAGACGACGGTCGAACCCTCTGTGCCGATGCCCTTAAAGAGATCGCTCTTGTCGTCGATTGTGAGATCGGCCCGGCCGTACTCCCGGTGCTTGGATTTGGCCACCTCCCCGCCAGACAGATACGTCACCAACTGCATCCCGTAACAAATGCCGAGAATGGGGATCCCTTGGTCGAAGAGTTCCTTGGGAACGCTCGGCGCCTTCTTCTCATACACGCTGGAGGGGCCACCCGACAGTATGATGCCTTGCGGGCGATAGGCGAGAATGGTCGCCAAGGGAACGGTGCAGGGCAGAATTTGCGAGTAGACTTGAGCTTCGCGAATGCGGCGTGCAATCAGTTGTGTGTATTGCGATCCGAAGTCGAGGACCAGTATTCGGTTGTGCCAGAGTTCCATGGAGGCGTGAGACGTGAAACGTTAGACGTTAAACGAGGGAGATGAAGGAAGTACGAAACAACATTTCACGGTTTACCTTTCACGTTTCACGCGCTATTCCCAATCCATCCGATAATTCGGCGCTTCCTTCGTGATAATCACATCGTGCACGTGGCTTTCGCGGAGACCCGCGACCGTCTGCCGAATAAACGTGGACTTCTGCTGTAAGTCCGAGATCGTCTTGCATCCGCAATAGCCCATGCCGGACTTCACTCCGCCGATCAATTGGTAGATGACGGCCGAGAGTTTCCCCTTGTAGGGGACGCGCCCTTCAATACCCTCCGGGACCAGCTTCTGCACCGGACGCCCGCCTTGCCCGTACCGATCTCCTCCTCCGCGTTCCATCGCGCCGATCGAGCCCATGCCTCGATACACCTTATACGTCCTGGCTTGGTACAGTTCTGTGTCCCCCGGCGACTCTTCCGTGCCTGCCAAGAGTCCGCCGAGCATCACCGAGGAGGCGCCAGCTGCCAAAGCCTTCGTGATATCGCCTGAATGCTTGATCCCGCCGTCTGCAATGATCGGGACTCCGTTGCCCGCAAGGACTTTTGCGCAATCGGCAATCGCTGTCAGCTGCGGCATCCCGGCTCCAGACACGATACGGGTCGTACAAATTGAGCCAGGCCCTACACCCACCTTCACGGCATCGGCGCCGGCCTTCAACAAATCCTTCGCCGCCTCGGCGGTGGCAATATTCCCGGCTATCAATTCAAGATCCGGGTGACGTTTCTTGATCATCTTGACCGTGTCCATCACCGCTTGCGAATGCCCGTGGGCGGTATCGACCACGATCACGTCTACCCCGACCTTCTTGAGCCGCGTCACGCGATCTTCCGTCTCCGGCCCCACACCGACAGCCGCACCCACGCAGAGCCGGCCATGTCCGTCCTTGCATGCGTTGGGATACATGATGCGTTTTTCGATATCCTTGATGGTAATAAGCCCTTTGAGCTCGAAATGTTTGTTGACGACCGGAAGCTTTTCGATCCGATGCTCGTGCAACACCTCGCGAGCCTTTTCCAAGCTCGTCCCTTCGGGCGCCGTGATCAGCTTGTCCCGCTTCATGATTTGCGAGACCTTCAAATCCATCCGGGTTTCGAACCGCAGATCACGATTCGTGAGAATACCGACCAATTTCTTGTCTTTCGTAACGGGAATCCCTGAGATCCGGTATTTCGCCATCAACTCATGGGCATCGCGAATCGTTTGATCGGGCGAAATCGTGATCGGATCGAGAATCATGCCGCTCTCGGATTTCTTCACCCGGTCCACTTCTGTCGCCTGATCCGCCGGCGACAACACTCGATGAATGATCCCAAGGCCACCTTCGCGGGCTATGGCGATGGCCAAACGGGACTCGGTGACGGTATCCATGGCCGAGCTGATAATGGGAATGTTGATCTTGATGTGGCGAGTAAGCCTCGTGCGCATGTCGACTTCACTCGGCAAGATCTGAGACTTGGCCGGAACCAACACCACGTCGTCGTAGGTCAGTCCCAGGCGTGGTTCCTTATCCAACATTATTACTCCGTCATCGCTCCGTCATAATGTTTGAAAGTCATAAAGTCGAAGTCGATACCACCTGAAAGTTTTCTGACCTTAAGGACTTTACGACTTGAGACTTTCAGATCCTGACGTCAGCTCTGCTGATGTCTCAGCGTCATCCCGGAGCCGTTCGCTCCCCTCGTCCGCCGGCATGAACTGTTCGACCCTGGTGTTCCCGCTATCGACAACAAACACACTTCCTCTGACATCGACCGCGATGCCGTAAGGGAAGTTGAATTGCCCTTTGCCGTTCCCAAACCCACCCCACTGGGTGATGAAATTGCCTTCTCTATCGAACTTCTCGATGCGATGATTGCCGGTGTCCGTC
>DASQFV010000064.1:0-4538 GCA_035632975.1 Nitrospiraceae bacterium | reverse complement strand
TGGATCTGGTCGGCTATCGGCAGGATGTGTTCGATGGGATCGAAAAGGAATATCGGGAGTTCCTCGGGCAGTTCAAGGCAGTTCCACAGCAGATCATTCCGGTTAGTGCCAAACTCGGAGATAATATCGCCAACCGGAGCGGGAGGATGCCCTGGTATAGCGGTCCGACCGTGCTGGACGCGCTCAGTGCCTTTTGGAAAGAACCGGGACGATACGAACAGCCGCTTCGCCTACCGGTTCAGGATGTGTACAAGTTCGACGCTCGCCGCATCATCGCCGGCCGCGTCACGGCCGGGCACTTGAAGGTCGGCGATTCTCTGGTCTTCTCACCGTCGAACAAACGGGCAACGATCAGATCTATTGAAGCGTTCAATAGTGATCCCTCGCCAGTCGAAGGCCATGCAGGCCAGTCAGTCGGTGTTACGCTCGATGAACAGATCTTTGTCGAACGAGGAGAGATCGCCTCGCATCAGAAGCAGCTTCCGCTGGTGTCGACGGCCTTTCGAGCCAATGTGTTCTGGCTGGGCCGGAAGCCGTTGGAACGAGGGCGGCGCTATCAGCTCAGAGTGGCGACGAGGGAAGTGGATTGTGAAGTGGCCACCATTCACCGAATCATCGATACCATGGATCTGGCTCAGCAGCAAGGCAGTAGTGTGGTCAGCAAGAATCAGGTTGCTGAATTGACGATTCGGGCCAAAACGCCGGTTGCGTTCGACCTCTCGGCCTCGTTTGAGTCGACGGGCCGGTTCGTCCTCGTGGATGAGTATGACATTGCCGGTGGCGGCATCGTGACAGAACTGGTCCATGACGATCAGGAATTTCTCCGCGAAGAAGCTCGGCAGCGCGACTTTGCCTGGGTGAAGGGTGAGGTCGGCGTCGAGGGTCGCGCGCAGCAGTATGGTCACCGAGCCGCCATAGTGTTGGTGACCGGCGGGCGACATACGGGGAAGTCCTTCCTTGCCAGGACCATCGAGGCCAGGCTTGTGGCAGACGGTCGGCATGCGTACTTGCTCGACGGAGGGAATCTCCGCCGCGGACTTGATGCAGACCTCTCAGAGGGAGAGCGCGGACAGGCGACCGAGATGGCTCGCCGCTATGGTGAGGTGGCGCGGCTGCTTGTCGATACCGGGTTGATCGTGGTCTCGACGACCAATCCTTTCGGCATGGCCTATGTCGAAGCGGCACAGGCCATTCGGACGCTTGTCCACCCGGTCCCAGTCATCGCCATTCACATGAGCAAAATGCCCGAAGAAGTCCCACCCAATACGGATATCGTGCTGTCAGGCCCGGCAGACTTTGATGCGGCCACGCGTCAAATTCTTGAAGAACTCAAGCGCCGTGGAGTGCTGGCTCAGGCGATCGGGGCCAAGCCGATCTTTCAGTATTCAATCTAGCAGGGGATGGGGTGGGTGGGACGATCCCCTTGCTCGCGCAACGCGCGGTCGCGGACTCCCCTTGCTCGGGATAATGGCACGTCTCGGCGTGCCAGTGGGTGGGCGGGTGAGAATGTTGCGCGCAGTTGGGATCATCCAATCCACCCCTTATAAAGTGACGTTCGCTACGGCCTTGTCAGTAACTGACTGAGGTTGCAGGGATTATCGCGTACTTTTCAAGAGAATCGATGGCGTGTTAGACGGATAGGAAATCGAACATCCGCAGCTTATGCGGATCCGTCTAATCATTGTTGGGCGTCTCAAAGCATGCGTAAGCACGATTTGCTCACTGAACCGGATCATGGCGCACGCTGTCACATGGGTGAGAAGCTGATCCCTGTTCGTTCCTTTTCGGGCGCTGTGACGCAGCCCTAGAACGCGTCACGTTACGATGAAGGAGGTTATCGTTATGAAGAGCACATTAGTAGTATCGCTGCTTGTCGCACTCAGCCTCGCCGCTGCGCCTGTAGCCTTCGCTGAAGATCGAGCAGAGGCAAAAGCGAAGCCTGACAAAGCAAAAATGGCAGAGCAAAGCCTTTACGAACGCCTCGGCGGCGTCTTCGCCATCGCCGCGGTCGTTGACCATTTTAGCGACGCGGTGGTGCAGAACCCGATCGTGGGAAAGACTTCGCAGAACCCAGCCCTCAGGGAATGGCACACGAAGAACCTGGGCAGGTTGCCGGGCCTCAAGTTCATGCGAACCCTGTGGGTCTGCGAGATCACGGGCGGGCCGTTCAAATTCTCGCCAACAAAGCCGGGTAAAACTCATTTGGGCCTTGAGGAGGCGCATCGTGACCTCAAGATCTCGCCAGAAGAATTCGATGAGGTGGCGGCCGAGCTGGGGCGCAGCCTTGACTTTGCCAAAGTGCCTGCGCGTGAGAAGGGAGAAGTCCTCGCCGCCTTCGCAGCGCATAAGAAGGAGGTAACGGCAGGCTACAAGACGAAGTGATTATGGCTGGCTTGCGCTTCAGCCCACTATTCATCGCCCGCTCCTCGGCTTGGCAGCCATAGGCAAATCATCGTTCTTCTTTGTGGCTTCAGTGGTTGTTCTACCAGTGGCGCCCAACAAGGCGCTCCAGCCGACCGTCTTGCCTCCGCTTCGCTACGGCAAGACGGCGGCTGAGCCTAGGCGTTAGGCATCTGAATGTGCGCCATCTGGCGGACTGGAGGTGTGGAGTTTGACTCTCCAGAAACCCCTGTGGTACCGTTTAATGCTTCTGTATTCGCACAGTTAACGAGGGATATCATCCATGGCGGTCGAGAAAGATCTGAAGGCCATCCTTGGTAAATTGAAATACTCAGACGACGCCAAAGTCCTCGCACAAATCTCGGAAAATACCAAACTGGTTCATGCTCGCATGGCCGGCATCAAGCACAAGCTGGTGGTCATGAGTGGAAAAGGCGGCGTGGGCAAGAGCATGACCACGGTCAACTTGGCGTTGGCCTTTGCTCGGCAGGGCGCGAAGGTCGGACTCTTAGACGTGGATCTGAACGGACCTTGCGTGCCTCGCATGTTGGGCATGCACGGCCAGTCGTTGACTATGAGGCCTGAGGGCGCGATTCCCCCGGTCGGGCCGCTCGGGGTGAAAGTCGCGTCGATGGACTTCTTCTTGGATGATGCATCGCCGGTTCGTTGGAAAGGGCCTATGAATGTCAGCCCGGTCTGGTTAGGGTTGATGGAAATGAATGTCATTCGAGAGTTCTTGGCCGATGTCGTCTGGGGTGAGCTCGATTATCTGCTGGTCGATCTCCCTCCGGGGGCCGCGGCGGACAAGCCGCCGGTCATTGCCGGATTTATTCCTGACCTGGCAGGAGCGATTGTCGTCACGACGCCGTCAGAGGTGGCATCGGATGTGGTGCAGAAGTCGGTCACCTATGCCCGCGACATAGGTATCAAGGTCATGGGCATGGTCGAGAATATGAGCGAGTATCGCTGTCCCTCCTGCGGAGAAGTGAACGAGTTGTTCGAAGGCAACACCGAGGCGATGTGTGAGATGCTGGACCTGCCGTTGCTCGGACGGATTCCCTTCGACCGGAAACTTGCGCGCACCTTTGACAAGGGAGAGCCGTTGCTCGACGAAACGTATCCGACGATTCAACGCTACCAAGAAATTGCCGGGCGCATCAGGACGCTCATCGATTACAAGAAGGTGCTAGCCGACAAGCTGTGATGTCACGTACCAAAGAGGAGATGACATGAAATTTGTGTGCCTCAACTGTGAAACCTACATGAACTTTGAGAAGGTGGAGAAGCCTGGGGAGGGCACGCTCGGCGTGTTCTTCGGCTGTCCCTCTTGCAATGCCAAGTTCTCCATGGTGACAAATCCTGGCGAAACCCAGATGGTCAGTTCCCTCGGGGTGAAGCTGGGTGGGCGTACTGTTGAGGCCGAGCCTTTTGAGATGACGCGGGGTACGCTGAAAGACGAAGCAGCATCAGGCTCTGGTCAGATGGCGGCGTATTTGAACGAGAAGATCCAAGGTGGTCAACCGGCGGTATCAGCAGCTACGGCTGCACCGGCAGCCAAGCCTGGAGAGAAGCCCGGCGGCGGTTGCCCCTTCTCCGCGATGGTGGCGGAAATGGGGCTGACGTCTGGCGGGAAGCCTGCTACCGGTGGAGCGGCGACCTCAGAGTTTTCCTGGTCCGCAGATGCAAAGGAGAAGCTCGATCGCCTTCCTTCATTTGTGAAACCGATGGTGCAGAGCAGTGTAGAGGCCTTTGCTCGCAAGCAGGGGTACCAGACGATCACGTTGCAAGTGATGGACGATTCCAAGAGCGAATCGAGCAACGGGATGACCTGGACGCCTGAGGCTGAGAAGCGGCTTGAGAATATTCCAGACTTCATCCGTCCCATGGCCCGCAAAGAGGTTGAGCGGGTGGCGAAGGAGCGCGGGATGGCGACCATTACGGCTCAAGTGATGGATGACGCGAAAGATAAGTTTATGAAGTTCATGTAAGGATTGACTCGTGCGAGTGTGCCGACAAGGGCCCATCCAGTTTTCTGGATGGGCCCTTCAATTACAGCGACCACTTCCATCGTGGGAAGAACTCCCGGCAGCGAGTATGTGGGCGTCGATCGTCCTGGCTGCTTTCTGTACGATGCTGCT
>DASQFV010000063.1:0-4833 GCA_035632975.1 Nitrospiraceae bacterium | reverse complement strand
TTGGAGATCTGGCAGCGTCAGTCGCAATCGATCGGGGCTCCACTTGCAGGTCAGAGAAGACAATCGATAGTCCCCAACGGGCGGAAAAGGAGGTATTCGAATGACACGACAGTGGTTCGCGACCATCCTCTGCGTGATCGGCCTTGGGTTGATCGTCCAGGCCGGCGTTGCTCAAGCCAATATTGAAGACATTCTCTACGAGAAAGGCCAGATTACCAAAGAAGAATGGCTCAAGACTAAAGCCGACCATGAAAAGGAAGAAGCCATTATTCAACAACAGGCCGCGACCAAAAAATGGTATGACAAAATCAGCATTCGCGGCTATATCCAACTCCGGTATAACGTCACCGACGACAGACAGCTGGTCAGCGAGTACGATAGCTCGATCGGTAATAATAAAGGCTTCCAGTTCCGCCGTGTCCGCCTCGTCTTCTCCGGCGATGTCACCGATTGGCTGTCTATTTATATTCAGCCGGAATTTGGAACTTCCGCCGGAACCGGCAATAATAACTTCGCCCAACTCCGGGACGCTTATGCCGATATTTTCCTGCCTATGTCGTACATTACGTCCAGCTTGACGGACAAAGAACTCCGTATTCGAGCGGGTCAATCGAAGGTCCCGTTTGGGTTTGAAAATCTTCAGTCCAGCCAACAGCGTCTCGCACTTGACCGGGTCGACGGCCTTAATAGCGCGGTGAACGGAGAGCGCGACATCGGTTTCTTCCTCTATTACACTCCGACTGAGACCAAAAAACTATTCCGCAGCCTGATCGAGAAGGGCCTCAAAGGATCCGGAGACTACGGCGTGTTGGGCATCGGGGTGTATAACGGGCAGACCCTCAATGTCTCAGAAGCCAATGACAATAAACATGTCGTACTGCATGCCACCTACCCCTTCGAATTGCCCTATGGGCAAATCCTGCAAGTCGGAGCGGATGCGTACAAAGGGTTAGTCAATGTCACCACCGCACCTGGGACGGGAGTAACGGTCCCTGCCGGCAACGTGAATGTCAACGACGAAAGAGTCGGCGCACATCTCGTGCTGTATCCGCAACCGATCGGTTTCCAGGCGGAATGGAACTGGGGCCGAGGTCCGCAACTGAACGACGCCCGCACAGCAATTCAGGATCGCTCGCTCCACGGTGGATACGTTCAAGCCATGTACAAGTGGAACGATGCCATTCCCTACGTACGCTACCAAGAATACTACGGCGGAAAGAAGCACCGGACCAATTCACCGTTCAATGTTGTCCGGGAACTGGAAGTCGGGCTGGAATATCAATTCAGCAAGGCACTTGAGTTCACCGTCGCCTATGCCTGGATGATGAAACGCACGGATACTATTAACGCGCCCTATCTCCCCCAGGATGGGGAAGTTCTCCGTTTTCAATTGCAATGGAATTATTAACGACGGCCTCGCCCCTCCCAGCTCGGTCACTTGTAATGAGCTGCATTATCGCGGGAGTTAACACTGTTGTAACATTCGTGTAATGCCTTCGTAACAGAAGACAACCATTCTTGAAAGATGATGAAAGGAGTCTCAATGAATAAATTAGCTGCCAGGTCCAGTCTGTATTCCTTCGTCCTCCTTGGGGCGCTTGTCTCCGCCATCCCATCAGCCTATGCCGATGACGCGATCATGCTCGACCCAGCCTTGAAAGGTTACATCAAAGTCAGCGGGGTGTCCGGCAATATCAACAGCATCGGATCGGACACGCTCAACAATCTCATGACACTCTGGGCTGAGGGATTTCGCAAACAATATCCCAACGTGAAAATCCAGATCGAAGGCAAGGGCTCAAGCACGGCTCCTCCGGCCTTGATCGAGGGCACAGCGCAGCTTGGGCCGATGTCCCGCACAATGAAAAATACCGAAATGGATGCCTTCGAAAGAAAATTCAGATATAAACCCACTGCTTTCCCGGTCGCCATCGATGCGCTTGCCGTCTATGTCAACAAGGACAACCCGGTCAAAGGACTCACGATGGCGCAAGTCGATGCGATCTTTTCGAAGAGCCGCCGCGCGGGCTACAATGAGAACATTCAGTTGTGGAAGCAGGCTGGTGTGCTGGATGAAGGCCTGAGCGACAATCCTATCAGTATTTACGGACGGAACTCAGCCTCCGGCACCTATGGATTTTTCAAGGACAATGCGCTCAAGAACGGAGATTACAAGGACGAAGTCAAAGAGCAGCCTGGGTCAGCCTCCGTGGTCCAAAGCGTGAGCGAAGATCAAGCCGGCATCGGCTACAGCGGCATAGGGTACCTCACATCAAACGTGCGCGCCGTTCCACTGGCCGAGAAAGAGGGTTCGCCGTTTATGGAGGCCAACCAAAAAAACGCGGACGCTGGGTCGTATCCGCTCTGGCGCCATCTCTATATCTATGTCAACAAGGCGCCCAATAAACCGTTGGATCCGATCGTCGGAGAATTCATCAAATTCATCTATAGTAAAGAAGGGCAGAAAGTGGTGACCAAAGACGGGTTTTTCCCGTTGAAGGCCGGCGCGATCGAGAAGGAACTCAAGAATCTTGACTAGCGACACCGGTCCCGCTCTGGCTCCATCTCCCGCTCTGGGGGCGTATGGCCATACGCCCCTCCAAAAGGTATCGCAACACTCGACCAAGGTGATGTGGCGTCGCATCTTTGATCGGCTTGCTCAAGCCGTCATTACGATGGGAGGGGTCGCCGTCATCTTGAGCATTATCGGTATCTTCATTTTCTTGGTGAAGGAAGTGGCCCCCGTGTTTTTCCCTCCACAGGGGACCCAGACCAGTCACTTTGCCGGCGCTCCTCCATCCGAAGTCCTCCCGCAATCCAGCCTTGTTGGGATGGATGAATATCAAGAGATTATCTATCAACTCACGGCAGGATCAGACCAGCAGATCCGCTTCTTTAATGCACACTCCGGCGCGCCCATGACCCATGACCTTCCTTCAGGCTTAGCCAAGGTCCACATCACTTCCATTGCGCGAGCGGTAGGGAAGGGCGATCAATTTGCCTTCGGCACGGACGATGGCCGCATCATTCCTGTGACACTCGAGTTTGCAGCCAGTTTCGAAGAGGGGACGCGCCGTATCATTCCAACGGTCGCCCTTGGATCTCCTGTGCAATTGACTCCCACCAAAGAGCAAATTATTCGGTTGGCCTATCAGCCAACGGAAGGAGGCACACTCGCCGTAGCCCTGACAGATCAAGGGCGCCTTTGGTACGCTGCCACGCCATTCGCGTCCGCCCCTGTTGCACTGACCGGTCACGGTGCTGAGCCTGTGACGGCCTTGATCTTTGACAGCCGCGGAGAAACACTTTCGATTGGAACGGCCGGCGGGAACCTCTACCACTATAACGTGCGAGAGGGTACCCGGCCGAGTTTGATCGAAACCACATCGGTGGCTCCGGCCGGCACGTCAGTCACCGCCCTGTCCTACTTGATTGGAGATCGTTCGCTGGTCATCGGGAGCAGCGCCGGCGACGTCTCAGTCTGGATGCCGGTGCGTCAGGCTCAAGAAAGCTCGACGACTCGCTTTCGCCTGATCCATCAGTTCGACTCGCATCCGTCTCCCGTCACCGGGATCTCTCCATCGCTTCGCGACAAAGGATTCATCACCGGCGATGCGCAGGGCAATCTTTTTGTCCACTACTCCACCTCCGCACAGACTCTGTTGAAGCTTCCAGGGAACCACCAGGCGATCCGCACCCTGACATTTTCTCCCAAAGCCGATGGAGCCGTAGCCCTCACCGACCAGGGAGAATTCCTAACGTTTGCGATTCACAATCCTCATCCGGAGACGACACTCGCAACCCTGATCAAGCCCGTATGGTACGAAGGCTATGAGCGACCGGAACATGTGTGGCAATCCTCCAGTGGCGCCGATGACTTTGAAGCAAAGTTCGGCCTGCTCCCGCTGATCTTTGGCACGCTGAAAGGGACCCTCTACGCCATGCTGGTCGCAGTGCCACTGGCCCTCTTAGGCGCCATCTATACTTCAATGTTCATGCACCCCAATCTTCGCGCCAAGATCAAACCGACCATTGAGATGATGGCGGCTCTCCCGACCGTCATCCTGGGCTTCTTGGCCGGCTTGTGGCTGGCGCCTATGCTCGAACGGATTTTCCCTGCGATGGTCGCAATGACTGTGGTCGTGCCCGTAAGCGTCGCAGTCACGGCAATTCTTTGGCAGTATCTCCCAGCCTCGATCATTCGTCGCCTTCGCCCTGGGATGGAAACCTTTGTCCTGATTCCTGTCATCATCGGTGCCGTATGGATCTGTCTTGGCTTGAACCAGCCGATCGAGTCGTTCCTGTTCGGAGCCGACTATAAATCCTGGTTTGCCACCCATTGGGGACTCAGGTATGACCAACGAAATGCCCTCGTGGTGGGGTTTGCGATGGGCTTTGCAATCGTTCCTATCATCTTTAGTATTTCTGAGGAAGCATTGTCCAACGTCCCACGACATTTGATCGCCGGGTCTCTTGCGCTGGGAGCCACCCGGTGGCAGACCTTGGCCAAGCTCGTGCTGATCTCGGCGAGCCCTGGAATCTTCTCTGCAATAATGATTGGCTTTGGCCGGGCCATCGGAGAAACCATGATCGTCCTCATGGCCACAGGGAACACCCCCATTATGGACTGGAGCCTCTTCAATGGCTTTCGCACGTTATCGGCCAATATCGCCGTGGAAATTCCAGAGGCCCCTCATGGTGGCACACTCTATCGCATCTTATTCCTGGCGGCCGTGCTCTTATTTGTGTTTACGTTTCTGATCAACACCGTGGCGGAAGTCATCAGGCAACGGTTAAGGACGAAGTACAGTCAGTATTAACAGGATGCTGAAA
>DASQFV010000062.1:0-4341 GCA_035632975.1 Nitrospiraceae bacterium | reverse complement strand
CAAGAACCGTGAAAGGTAAAAGGTGAAACGTGAAACGTAGGACAGCCAAGTGGTCTTCCTCCGAAACCTTTCACGTTTTACGTTTCACCTTTCACGAGTGACGACAAGGGGCAGCATGCTTGAATGGCTGAAGGAACCGGGATTTTTTGGAACCCACGCCACGGTAGGGGCGGATATGAGCCAGCTCATGGCGGCGTTCTTTACGGGGCTCTTCGTGATCGGCTGGATCCAGGCGCGGAGATGTCGAGCGGATGCTCATCACTGGATGATGTTGAGCGGGATGATCGCCATGTTGGCGTTCTTCACGAGCTACTATTTATTTCGTCAACTAGGCGTGTTGGCCTTTGAAGGGAAGGAAGGCTTTGGCGGGTCGCAAGCCCTCTACGATTATGTCTTCATTCCTGTGCTGACGGTGCACATCATTCTGGTCATTGTCGGATTGGTTATGGCGATCTATATGATCGTGCTGGGCTTTCGCGCACAACAAGTGATTGATGGTGTCCGATCGCTCAAGGAGACACTGTTGCTCACGACGTGGAGGAAGATCGGGTTGATCTTTGGCACTCTCACTGCGCTGGTCATGCTGTTATTCTTCTCGCGCATCGCCACCGCCGATTTCTCGATGCGGAAATTCGAAGTGTATCTCGGTTTGTTGTCGTTGATCGCCATCGTGTTTTCGGTTGAGATGACGATCCAAAGGATCTGGCCGAACGGCGCGCGACGCCATCGGGCACTCGGGCGGTTCACGATGATCGTGTATTGCATCCTCTTTGTGACCGGAACCACCACCTACACGATGCTCTACATTCTGTACCCAGGCAAGATCGGATGAGCCGAAGAAGTGCTGAGTGCTGAGTTCTGAGTTTGTTAAAGGGCAAGAAGATGCGAACAAGATGCTATCGCACGATTCTCAGCACTCGGTACTCAGCACTCGGCACTGGGGGTTTGCCATGCTGACCTGTGATTGTGGTCGCTGGATGCATACCGAAGGAATTGAGGAACGTGCGTATGGTGATGGGACGCCCCAGTGGTTTATTCGGACGGAATGTCGCGGCTGCGGGCTGACAGTAGGGGTCGATGTCCCTGCTGGTCAACCCGGTGGGCTCGTCGATCGGGTGATGTGGACCGATGATGCAATCCATCGGCTGGACCGCATGCCTCCGTACCTTGCCCCGCTCGTGCGCGATGAAATCGAGCAAGACGTGCGGGTGAGAGGAGAACGAGTTGTCACCTACGACACGTTACTCCGCCCAAGAACCGGCGAACGCATCGAGTGGACATCTGAAGCAGAACGCCGCTTGGAGAGAGTGCCGGCGCCGGTACGGGCCATGGCACGCATTGAATTGGAGCGGACCGCAGGCGATCGCGGCGAGACGCGCATCACCGTCGCGCTGATGGAAGAAGTGAAGGCGCGCTATTTCGGAATGGGCGCACAAAAGACGTGAAAGGTGAAAGGTGAAACGTGAAAAGTAAAACGCGAAGAGCCTCCTTCGTTTCACCTTTCACCTTTCACGTTTAACGAGCGGATCATGTTGCATCGAATGGCGTTACGAGTGTTACCCAGCCTCAGTCTGGCCGTCACAGAAGACTCTGTGCGCAAGCAAAAGCGGATCGTCATGTTTGTGCCTGGGTTGCTGGCGTTCGCTGTCTATCGGTTGGCCAAGCTTCTGTTGCCGCTTTCGGAACCGATCGTGCTGTTGATGGTCAGCGGCCTTGTCGCGTTAGTGACCGCGCTGTTCGCCTATCGCGTCGGTCGGGCCACTGCGTGGGGAAGGATCCTTCGAGAAGATGGGAGCCGTTTACTGATATGGCTCGGTGGCTGGATTGGGTTTGTGTATGGGATCCAGTTGTCTCTGTTGGTCTTAGCGCTGCTCTGGTTCGTCGGGTATGACTATCTCAAACATCCGGATGGGCCGGCCATGATGGCCATCATCATTTCCTGTACGTCTGTCGCGCGCGACGCCTTCGAGATCGGTCACGTGCGGAGAGTGGCCCTCATGGGCCGTCCATTTCCGACGTTTCCCGATGGGGCGGCTCTCCGCACGATGGTGGGCAACCATGCGATGGAACTTGCTCCCTGGGTCGCAGTCGGTCTCGTCGTCGGCGCACTGGGCGCGTCGCTGGGTCACCTCATCGAGACGAGTCAGGTTGCGGCCCTGGTCCAGTTGTCTGCCGTGGCGGTGCTGGGGGGCGGGGTCGCTCTCTGTGCCTACTTTGGCGGACTTCGTCCACAGGCGTCATGGTTCCAAGGGCTGTTACAGACGAAGGCGAGCGAGTTGCTCAAATATTGGTGGTGGCCTGGACTCTCCTTTGCCGCGACGTACTATCTGGTGACGGCGGGATGTGTGATTTTCCTCTTGAGACAGCCCGGAATTCCCACCTCCTATGCCATGGCTGCTGGTGGATTCGTAACAGGCATGATGGCACTGTATTGTTACTATCTCGGGTGTCGCCGGCAAGTAGAAGAACAACAGGGACACACGATGTCGAGTGCCTTGCTCCGATGTCCCTTCGTCATGGGAATTCTTGGCAAGTCAACGGGTGGAGGCGTCTCGATAACTGCTGATTCTGGCTCGAAGCTCTAGCAGGATGCTCACTTCGCTCTCAAGAACCGTGAAAGGTGAAACGTAGGACTGCCAAGTGCTCTTCCTCCGAAACCTTTCACATTTTACGTTTCACCTTTCACGAATGACGAGGATAGCCTGCTAAGAGTATGGTTATGAAAAAGATAGTGTACCGAGTGGTCGGGTATTCTGTTCTGCTGTTGATTGTACTTGCGGCCTCGGGGATTGGCTGGGGCCTTTATAGCCAATCTTTTGCCGAGGGCCCCACCGATCTGTATTTCAAGACACCAGGGACTCCCCAGGGGCCGCCGGCTCCTTCTCCCCAAGAGACCGTCTACCCGCGCATCGGTTCGTTCGACAGTCGATTGCTCGTGTGGTTCGTCACGCAACAACACACCTACTTCGGAGGGTTTGTTCTCGCGTTGCCGATCTTTTGTGTATTGCTGGAATTTCTGGGACTCAGCAGCAGAAAGCCCGCGCTTGCACTTCGCTATGATGGCCTTGCGCGGGATTTGGCAAAAGTCGCCCTCCTCGCCCTGTCGGTGACGGCCGTGGTCGGGGGCCTCATGCTGGGGATGTTTCTCTATTTCTATCCCAGCTTCATGAGGTACATGGGCGGGACGTTCAAGGTCTTTATGCCGGTCTATGCGTTCGTGTTTGTCGGAGAATCGCTGCTGCTCGTCACCTATTACTATAGCTGGAACCGGATGGCTGAGCCGGTCTCGAAGTGGGGGCACGCATCGATCGGCCTATTGACCAACGTGTTTGGGACGGCACTGCTGCTCTTGGCGAACGCCTGGTCGGCCTTCATGATGGCGCCGGCCGGTGTCGATGCGCAAGGGCGGTTTTTGGGGAACGGATGGCATTTGCTCCATTCGGCCTTATGGAATCCATTGAATGTCCATCGGTTCCTGGCAGACATTATGTCCGGCGGCGCGGTGGTGTTGGCCTACGCCTGCTATCGATTTTTCACCAGTAAGACTGAACAAGCGCGCGCCTATTTCGACTGGGTGGGGCACGTCTTTCTGTTTGTCACGGTCTGCGCGTTGTTACCAATGCCCTTTGCCGGCTACTGGTTGATGCGGTCGGTCTATGCGTTCAGCCAGAGTATGGGTGTGACGATGATGGGCGGATTACTCACCTGGCTCTTTGTAGTGCAGGCCCTCTTGATCGGCGTCCTCTTCCTCGGAGTGAACTTTTATCTGTGGCAGAGTATGGCGCGCCTTCGTGGAGGGGAACGATATCAGCCTTATTACCAAATGCTGCTCGCGGTGTTTATGGTGGCTCTGTTTATTTGGCTGACGCCGCACACCGTCTTTATGTCGGCCGGTGAAGTGAAGGCGATGGGCGGAGCGTCACATCCCGTAGTCGGCAACTATGGAGTGATGTCGGCGAAGAACGGCGCGGTGAACATCATGATTCTCGTGACCACCCTGAGTTTCATGTATTACCGGCGCGCCAATCGAACGATGGTCGTGTCCTGGGTCAAGAAGGGGAACATCCTCATCGGCGCGCTGTTCCTCCTGGGATCGCTCAACATTATCTGGCTCTCAGTGTATGGGTACTATCTTCCGGCGAATCTCCGCGTCGGGCTGTCGTCGCCGCAGGCTGCGACCACGCTGACGGTTCTTGTGGTCGGTGTGGTGATCAATTGCATGATGCTCAAAGGGGCGCTCCTCCATGGGCCGGTCCAGTGGGGAAAGATTTCTCTCAGAGGGATGGTGGGCTTATTCGGATTGGCTGCTGCATTCTCGTGGGTCATGGGTCTCATGGGCTA
>DASQFV010000061.1:0-10259 GCA_035632975.1 Nitrospiraceae bacterium | reverse complement strand
AGAGGAGCAGGCAGAACCAGCCAAAGCACCAGAGGCAATTTCAGGAATGTGTGCATCGTTATAAACTCTAGCACTCGATGATTAGACCATAAGCCATTGATAAAACAGGCCTGCTATGCGATGTGCCGGGGCTTTTTCTTGAGTGGTGTGGGATGAATCAAAAGGGAAGAAGATAAGGGAAACTACTCGAGCCTCTACGATAAAAAGGATTGGAAGGACACCCACGTTGGTCCTGTGCTCCCGGAACGCGCGCCCTCAGAAAGGCCTCGTTCGACGGCCGCACGTAGACCAACATGGGTGCCCTTCCAAGAATCAGAAACAAGCGAGCTTGGAAGGATCATTTAGATGGACTCCGGTCGCTCGATGCGCGCAGTGAAGGGCAACCTCGGCCACTCCCTTTAGCGGATGTTTGGAACAGAGGAGAGGATGGAGCCTGATGATCTTCTGTGCTCGCGCAACGCGCGGCCTGAGAAGGCCCTCGTTGGACGCGCGCAGTGGAAGATCAATCAGCCCCAATCCCTGAAGAGATAACGAGCGAGCTTGGAAGCAAGGGATGGGTATCCTGGTCGTCCTCCTGCTCGCGGAACGCGTCGTTCGACGCGCGCAATCGAGGATCAACCAGGCTACCCTATAAGGAAAGAACTAGCGAGCTTGGAGGGACCATTATAGAAACGTGGTCGCTTGATGCGCGCAATGGAGACCACACCAGCCGCCTCGCTGAATACGGGTAAAGGGCAGGGAAATCACTCGTCCGACGCGCGCAGTTGGGGATCAAGCCGGCCATCTACTGAGAGGGGGGGAAGGAAGAGAGAAGTTGATCGTGTGTCATCAAACCAGAGAGGCCTGGCGGCTAGCGATCAGTTTCGGTGGTGAAAGGACGTCATGTTACGGGTCGATCGTCAGGCTCAGTGCCTTATCCACCGAAAAATTCGTTGAATCCGTCACAGTGAAAGTATGATCCATATTAGTTTCGGTAGCCGTTGGTTTTCCGCTGATCGTGGCTGTATCCCCAACTGGAGTAATGATCAGGTCTGCTGGTAAGACAGGAGTCGTAACCGTTGACCATGTGTAGGGTGGTGTACCGCCCGAAGCTGTCAAGGTGAAGGGGCCATAGTCGACGTTAACCTGACCAGCCGGCAGTGAGGTATTGTTAATCGTCAACGCGGCATTAACATTGAGAGTCAAAGATTTTGTGAACGGGACTCCATTACTATCCTCGACTCGATAGGTCCTCGTAAAAGAATCAGCCGTAGTCGGTGTTTGGCCACCCCCTCCAATTACTCCGTCTAAACTCAAGGTAAGGCCTGGGGCAGCTTGGTCTGGTTGTCCAGTGCCAGTAATTGACCAAGTATAGGGAGGTGCTCCCCCCGATGCTACAAGCTGTACGGGGGTATAAGGCTGGCCGACCGTGCCGGCTGGCAGCGGTGAAGTCGTATCAATCGTCACCTCAGCATTAACAGTGAGGGACAATGTCCGGGTCCCGGTTTGATTGAATGGGACAGTTGAATCGTTGACATTAAAAGTAACATTCTGTGTGCCATTACTTGTTGGGCTGCCGCTGATCGTGGCTGTTGCTGCGGTGAACGTCAATCCAAACGGCATGCCGACCGGTTGCCATATGAGCGGTGGTGCCCCTCCTGTCGCCGTTAATGTCGTTGACGGGTAGGGTACATTGACAGTACCGGTAGGCAGCGAAGAGGTCGTGATTTGTGGAGCAGGTGGTGCGATGATCGTGATCGTGAAATCTTGTGTATCAGTAAACAGCGCGTCGGTGACCTGGACTGTGAAGGTGAATTGGCCCGTTGGTGTCGGGTTTCCTGAAATCACCCCGGTTAATTGATTGATTGCTAAATTTGGGATATTCCCACCTTGAAAGCTCCAATTACGCGTTCCGCTGCCGCCAGTGGCTTGCACTGTCTGGCTGTAGAACTGATTCAATACTCCATTCTGAAGCGGCGTAGCCGTGATATCGAGGGCGGCTGGTAGGCCGACCGTGATCGACAAGGGTTTTGTCTCCGTTTGTGGCGGCACGGCGGAGTCCCGCACCTGATAGGTCCTAGTAAACGGGCTTCCGTTATCGTTAGCCGGCGTTCCACTAATTACACCGCCGGAACTCAATATGAGGCCTGGCGCTGGTGTAGAACCTCCTGCAATGATTGACCAAAAATAAGGCGGCGTGCCTCCTGAAGCGGCCAGGGTGGTGGTGGTGGGATAGGGGACAGCGACAGTCCCCGGCGGCAGCGAGGCCGTCGTGATCGTCAAAGGCATTGGTGCGTTGCTGATCGTCAAAGCGAAGTTTTTGGTACTGCTCTGAGGCGTTGGGGAGAACGAATCGGTCACGGTGAACTGATGGTTTGTCGTGCCTGCTGTTCCTGGCGCAGGCGCGCCGCTAATGGTCGCTGTGGCCGCGCCGAACGTTAATCCACTCGGCAAAGCTGGGAAACTCCCGTTCACGATTTGCGCGAAGGTGTAGGGCGGAGTCCCTCCTGTGGCCGTCAAGGGTGTCGAGGGGTACGGTGTACCAACAATGCCGCTTGGAAGCGGCGAGGGTGTCGTGATTGTCGGTTGCGGCACCTGTACAATTGTTATTGAGAGTTGTTTTCCCACTACCTGGGGCGCCGGCAGTGAGCTATCCTGGACACTAAATTTTGGCGTAACCGATTGTTGTGTCGTGGGAGTTCCGCTGATCAGTCCGGCCGGGCTGAGAGTCAGGCCGTTTGGGAGAGCCGGTGAACCAGTTACGAGACTCCACGTGTACGCGGGCTTTCCGCCAGATATGGCCAATTGAAGACTGTATGGTATCCCGACGAAACCATTAGGGAGAGGCGAACCCGTTGTAATCGTCAATGCCCCTGAGTCAGGAGGAGGATCCGAGGAGGACGAGTCTAAGCAGGCAGTTATTCCGGTGGCCGCCGTGAGCGTGAGCAGGACAGCCAACAACATGTTTCCGGCGGACTTAAGATCGCGCATTAGCAGGCTTCCTCTGTTCCGGGCATTATGATGGTCGGCAGCAAGATTTTTGGCATTGAAGTCCTTCATCATAAGCCATGATCTCGCACCGGTCTACCCCTACTAATGTAAGGGAAACCGTACCGTAAGTCAGCGGTCTGACGTCGGAGGAGGGCAGGGGGCTCAAACCTCTAGCCTCACTCAGAGCCGCTCGCCGTATTTTTCCCGGTGTTGTCTCTTCGCGCCGGCAACCCAATTCTCCCGCTTAATCCGGTCGGGGGCGGTGTAGAGCTTCTTCGCGACCTTGGTGATATCCTCCGGCTTCCAGCGCGCAATCTGAACGAAGGTGTGCAATCCCATCTTGTTCAGGGTCCGTGCAAAGACGCGACCGATCCCGGGAATCTTACTCAGGTCGTCTTTCTGTCCGTCTTTCGCCGCTTTCGCCTGTTCCATCTGCAGATTCAGCTGACTCCCATTCTGACGGGTCTGGCGAGGAGCCACGGTCCCCCCATCGGTCTTGATGCGGAGCGCGGCTCGCACTTCGACCAGGCGTTTCCGGAGGCGGGTGATCTCCTCTTGCTTTTCTCCCACCATCTTCACCTGGCCGGTCAGGTCTTGCTGCTGCGCTTCAAGTTCTTGAATCTGGTGCTGCAGGCCGTCGATCCGTTCGTCTCGCTCGTGCAGGAGCTGTTCATCGAGCAGGAGCTGGGCTCGGAGCTGGTCTTGTGCCGCGAGCTGCTTTTGTAACTTGGCGAGCTGCGCTTCGTGTTGCGTGAGGGTGTGGGCATATTTCGTTTCCCACTGTGCCAGTGATGCCTCTCGCTCTTTCAGCTGCGGCTGGAGACGTTCGAGTTCGCCGATGCGCCGGGCTCGTTCGGCCAGTTGGCTGTCGAGTTGGTGCAGTGCGGCTCGATGTTCGACGTCGTTCTCGGTGAGTTGCACCTCCAGCCAATGCACGCGTCCCTGGGCGGGCTCCAGCTCCGCCACTTGGGCGCGGAGCCCTTCGAGTTGCGCAAGGCTTCCTTCGGCCTCTGTCAGCCGGTTCTGCAGGTCGAGAAGCTCCTGTTCCTTCACGGTGAGTTCCTCTTGCGCTGCGGTGCGCCCAGCGTTGGCCTGTCGGGCTTCTTGTGCGTAGGCGGCGATCGTTGCGTCGCTGTCGTGATACCGCTGGAGCGAGGCCTGCTGTTCGGATTCCAAGGATGCCACGCGTTGCGTGGCGGCATTGAGTTCTGCTTGAATGGCACGGAGCCGATCGGCGCTTGAGGCGAGTTCCTGGTGCGCCGATCGCACGAGCGCTTCCGACGCCGCGAAATCGCTTTCCTGGATCTGGATCGTCGAGGCCTGGGCCGCCAGCTCGCGCTGGGCCGAGTGCAGCGCCTGTTCTTTGATATGCAGGGTGGTGGTGACATCGTAGATGTGTTGATTCAGCCTGCTGATCGACAGGCGCCGCAAGAGCCAGCCGATAAGTCCGCCGATGCCTGCCGCGACGAGGAGACATCCCACGATCTGGCCGATGAGTATGATCATAGGTCACCAACTCCTTTCACGCGTAATTCGATGCGACGGTTCTGCTGGAGGCCGGCTCGCGTCTGCGCCACCGGCAGCGGTCGCGAGGCGCCATAACCGACGGCGGTAAACTGGTTGGTCAGGCCGTGGCTGATGAAATAGTGCCGCACGGCTTCTGCGCGGCGGCGGCTGAGTTCAAGGTTATAGTCCGGCTCGCCGTACTTGTCCGTATGACCGCCAATCTCAATGGCGGTGTGGGGGGCACGACGTAACAGGGTAATCAGCTGGTCGAGTGTGGCGTGACCACGGGGGAGCATCGTTGTGCTCTTCGATTCAAACTCGATGGAGTCGTGCGAGAGGATCTCATTCAATTTCTTCTGGAGCGAGAGGGAGGAAGCCGCGAGCTGAGGCGCTAGTATACGGTCTTCCAGTTCGAGCCCCGTCTGCGTGAGAGGAGCAATTTCTCGCAGCAGGGTGGCTTTGACACGATCGCTGTTGACCCGGCCGCTGAGGACAACCGAGTGCCCGTCGATGATGATGGAGCCTCGTTCCATCATGTGTCCTAAGATGGGGAGGACCTTGGGGACATTGCCGGCCCAGGATGCAGGCCCCACTCTCGGATCCACTGCCAACTGATCGACTACGCGGCCAGGCGTTGCTCCATAGAGTTCTTGGGCTCGCTGAAGGATTGCGGCTTTGCTGGTCTCACTGGGGAGCGCGCCACGGAGGGTCAGAGTCCCGTTCTCTAAACGTGCATGAAAGGTGGCAGGGGTGAGGGACATCGATGCGGGCAACGTCGGAAGATGGTGCGGGATGCAGACCAGGGCAACAAGAGCAAGTGCGACGGCGCCTGCGCCTAGAATCGCTGCACGACTCATGAATCAACTCTCGGGCGGAATATGGCTGATCGGCCCCTGTGACCCTACCATACTGAGTGGGCTCATACTAGACAGGATTTCATCCCTCTTGTAAGGTGCACAGTCATTTGTTATTCTTCGCCGCGCCTTCCAACTCACGTAACATCTATCGATCGTCTACAAGGAGTCTCTATGGCCGGCATCAAGCGGGCGTTAATCAGCGTGTCAGACAAGACCGGCGTGGTGGAAATGGCGAAAGGGCTCGTAGCGCTGGGGGCCGAGGTGCTCTCGACCGGAGGAACCGCAAAAGCCTTGCGAGAGGCCGGTGTAAAGGTGACTGACGTCGCTACCTACACAGGCTCACCAGAAATTCTCGACGGCCGTGTCAAGACACTACACCCCAAGATTCATGGCGGCTTACTGGGACGGCGTTCGGTGCCTGCCCATGTCGAGCAGATGGAGCAGCATGGGATTGGACCCATCGATGTGGTCGTGGTCAACCTCTATCCGTTCGAGGCGACCATCGCGAAATCCCACTGTCCCGTTGAAGAAGCCATTGAAAATATCGATATCGGTGGGCCGTCGATGCTGCGTTCTGCAGCCAAGAACCACGAAGATGTCCTGGTGCTCGTGGATCCGACCGACTACCAGCGCGTGCTCGACGCGGCGAAGGCAGGGACTGTCTCGCACGAGTTACGGCGCGAGTTGGCGCTGAAGGTGTTTCAACACACGGCGCGCTACGACAGTCTGATCGCCGGGTATCTTGAGAAACAGCTGCACGGCAGTGAGGTCAAGTTCCCCAAAATATTGTCCTTGCAGTTCGAACGGGCAGAGATGCTCCGTTATGGGGAAAATCCGCATCAGCAAGGGGTCTTCTATCGAGAGCTGCATTCGGCCGAGCCATCGGTATCCCGTGGGAAAATCCTGCATGGCAAGGCGATGTCGTATAATAATTTCCTCGATGCCAATTCGGCGCTCGAGCTGGCGAAAGAGTACGACGAGATCGCCGTGGCCATTATCAAGCACAACAATCCCTGCGGCGTGGCATTGGGTGCGACGCCGGTCGAGGCCTATGTGAAAGCCCGGGAGACCGACCCCGTCTCGGCGTTCGGCGGCGTGATTGCATTCAATCGCCCTGTGGATCTGGCCGCGGCGAAGGCGATCACCTCCACGTTCGTGGAAGTGGTTATTGCGCCGGGATTTGCCGACGATGCGCTCGCAGAATTAAAGCGCAAGAAGGATCTTCGTTTGCTCGACGTCGGGCCGCTCACGAACGTGAAACAAGAGGGTTTCGATCTCAAGAAATTGGTCGGAGGCTTGATCATGCAGGATCGGGACCTCGGCGTCTTGACCGATCTGAAAGCGCTGAACGTCCCGACCCTGCGCAAACCGACGGACGAGGAATATGCGGCTTGCGCGTTTGCCTGGAAAGTCTGCAAACACGTGAAGTCGAATGCGATCGTTTATGCAAAACCGGGGCAGACGGTGGGGATCGGCGCCGGCCAGATGAGTCGGGTCGATTCGGTAAAGCTTGCAGTCATGAAAGCCCAGATGCCGATTAAAGGGTGCGTGATGGCATCGGATGCGTTCTTTCCCTTCCGAGATGGCTTGGATGCCGCCGCGCAAGCGGGGATCACGGCGGTCATTCAGCCGGGCGGCTCGATTCGCGATGCCGAAATTATCAAAGCCGCAGATGAACAGGGGGTGGCGATGATTCTCACGGGCATGCGCCACTTCCGCCACTGAGCGGCTGCTGAAAATGGCCTCTCGCTTCGTTCTCGGTCGCCCAGCCACGCTCAACGTACCGAAGCGTACGCCTCGGTGACTGGGCTTCCTGCGGCCTTGCGAGAAACCATTTTGAACAGCCGCTTTTTCTTCATGCGGTACAAGCACACATGAAAATTCTTGTCGTTGGCAGTGGGGGACGCGAGCACGCCATGGTGTGGAAGCTCGCGCAAAGTCCCCGCACGCCCACGCTCTACTGCGCGCCGGGCAATGCGGGGATCGAATCGCTCGCGACCTGTGTGCCGATCAAAGCCGACGATATTGCCGGGCTGAAGACATTCGTACAGTCGGAAAAGATTGATCTGACGGTTGTGGGACCGGAAGCCCCGCTTGCGTTGGGCATTGTCGACGAATTTCGCAAATCCGAGCTGAAAATATTTGGACCGACGAAGGGTGCCGCACGCATCGAAGCCAGCAAAGTCTTCTCCAAAGAGATCATGGGCAGCGCGAAGATTCTCACGGCGAAGGCACAGAGTTTCGACCGAGTTGCTTCGGCTTTGGCCTATCTTCATCAACATGAGCTTCCCGTGGTGGTGAAGGCTGACGGACTGGCGCAGGGGAAGGGGGTGGTGGTCGCGACGACCCGTGAGGAGGCGAAACAGGTCGTCCGTGATTCGATGGAGCATGCGGTGTTTGGGCAGGCCGGTCAGCGGGTGTTGATCGAACAGTTTTTAGACGGCGAGGAACTGACGATCATGGCTTTCACGGATGGCCGGACGGTGGTGCCGATGCTGCCGGCGCAAGATTATAAACGAGTCGGGGACGGCGATGCGGGACCCAACACCGGGGGCATGGGCGCCTATTGTCCGGCGCCGCTTGGCACCACAGCGCTGCGCGAGCAGGTCACCCGACAGGTCCTCTATCCCGCCGTCGAGGCCCTATCACGTTTGGGTTGTCCCTTTCAGGGCGTCCTGTATGCCGGCCTCATGGTGGTGAAAGGGACGCCGTACGTCCTGGAGTTCAACGCCCGCATGGGGGACCCGGAAACGCAGGTCGTGCTCCCGTTGCTCAAGACCGATTTGTTGGAGGTGATCGAGGCTGTGGTCGAACATCGGCTCGATCAACTGACCGTGGACTGGCATGATGAAACCGCCGTGTGTGTCGTCCTGACGTCGGGAGGTTATCCCGGGGCCTATCAGACCGGCCGCCCGATTCATGGATTGCCGACCACTGCTGATGCGAAGGCCGTGGTGTTTCATGCAGGCACAAGACGAACAGGTACCGAGGTGGCAACGGCCGGGGGCCGGGTGCTGGGAATTACGGGACGCGGAAAGACCCTGGCAGACGCGCAAGTGGAAGCCTATCGCGTAATCAAGTCGATTGCATTTGAGGGCGCTCACTATCGGACGGATATTGCGCATCGTGCATTCTCACGTCACGCGTAGCGCAGAAGGGGGCTGATGGTTCCTGCCATGGCTAGGGTCGAGCGCTATGCTGCTTCCACCGTCCCGGTGCTTGCTGATCGGGTGCGCCGTGTGCTCGAAGAGAACGGGCTTATCGCCCTGCCGACGGAAAGTTTCTACGGGCTTGCCGTGGCTCCGTTCGACGAGAGGGCGCTCGCCAAATTGTGGCAGGTCAAAGGCCGGTCGGCGGGAAAACCGATTCTCGTGCTGATCGGAGACAGGTCTCAGCTGGGGCCGTTCGTTCGAAGCATTCCCCATGCAGCACACATACTCATGAAGGCCTTCTGGCCCGGGCCTCTCACAATCGTCTTCCCCGCATCGGTTGGACTCTCCGATGCGGTGACTGCGGGGACTGGCTCTGTCGGCATCCGTTTCAGTGCCTGGCAGCCACTGGTTGATCTGTTGTGTCGAGTCGGGCCGGTGACCGGCACCAGTGCGAATCGTGAAGGTCTACCACCTCCCAGGACGGTCGAAGAGGTCCTGCACAGCCTTGGAGACGCGCTCGATCTGATCATTGATGCTGGACCGACCCCAGGCGGGCGACCGTCCACCGTCATCGACGTTCGGGATCCGATCCGAATTATTCGCGATGGATCGATCGAACGCGGTGCCATTGCGGCACAGTTGGCCGCGCATGGCCTGCATCTCGACGCAGCTAGCCGGTGAAGTCAATTGTATCGTTCACACTGAAAGGAGAATGCCGATGACTCGAACAGAGATGGTGCGTAACCTTGTTGCGGTGGCCGCCATAACGATCGTCTCGGTGGGTCTGTCCGGGTGCGATTACTGGCCCCCGGCACTCCAAACAGAAATAGAACAACTCCGCTCCGAACTGCAGAGTGTGACAGCGGAAAAGACCCAGCTACAGAATCAATTCGCCTCCTTTACGAAGGTGAAAGAGGATTTGCAGGCACAAGTGGATAGCCTCTCTCGGGCAAATCGCGATAAATCGATCATGATCGACGGTTTGCAAAATAGCTTGGCTGCAGCACAGCAACGACTGGCGAAGTCGGCGAAAGTCGCAACGCCGAAAGCCGGCGCGGTCAAGCATTCCGCAAAGGTCACGAAGAAGGCTCCAGCCAAGAAGAAAGCACCGGCCAAAGCCACAGGCACGCACTAGCCTGCCTCGTCTCTGCCGTCTATTTGGTGCTAGAAGACGACGGCGCGGTCGGCGTTGTGCTTGAAGTGCTTGAGGTCGTGTTCGAGGGGGTGCTTGCCGGCGTGGACGTGGGGGGAGAAGCTGGAGTAGAGGGAGCCGTAGAAGTTGTCTGGTCGGACGTGCCTGGCACCGTCTCTTTCTTTTCCTCAGTTTTGGGTGCAGGTTCTTCACTGCCTGAGGAGGGCTTCATTTTTTCGGAGTAGTCCGTCACGTACCACCCGCTGCCTTTGAACATGATGGCGGGCGATGAAATAAGTCGCTGTACGCGCTTCCCGCATCGCGGGCAGGTGGTGAGGGGGTCGTCCTTCATACTTTGCTTGACCTCAAACCTATCCGTGCAGTCTTCACACTGGTATTCGTAGATTGGCACGATTCGTTTCCTCCTGCTGGAACGGAAATCTGATTTCATTTTACGCTGAAGGGACCCTTACAAAATGGGCCTCACTCTAGCAAGCTACGGAAAAACTCTGTAGGCACGCCGGAATTTCACTGATCTGCACGTCCGGGATAACGGAATACACCACGCAGGATGCTCAAAAAGGCCGTCCAGCAAGGCCGCAGCGAGCGAAGAGGCGAGGCGTACGCTTCGGTACGTTGAGC
>DASQFV010000060.1:0-8503 GCA_035632975.1 Nitrospiraceae bacterium | reverse complement strand
GGTTGACAGGTCTTTCCCCACCATCCGGGGGAGCAGGTCGGCGATCTTTTTTTCCGTCCGTTCTGACATGGACTGAAGGAGTTGACTGAAGAGGCCCTTCATCGCTTCTTCCGGCTCGGCTGTCGAGGCTTGCGCTGCTGTGGTGGTGGTCACGGGGGAGTCTTTCGGTTGGGGGTGGGGTATGATCGCCTGTTCCTCTTCTTCCTCAGTCGGACTCTCATCGTTGGAGGCATCATCATCGGAGTCCGTCGCGCACGAGACCGGAGGCCAGGAGCGAGATTTCTTCTTTATTCCGTTCGTCCTGGATGCCTGCTGGGCTTCCAGATCCTTGATCACATCGATGAGGTTTTCGGACTGAAATGGTTTGTTGAGAAAAGCCTTCACCCCCAGCGAACGCAAGTGGGCTTCATCCACACGATCCGAAGGGCTGGTCAGGGAGACAATATAGGTTTCTGCCAGGTTATCCAGCTTGTAGACTTCTTTACAGAACCCCGAAAAGGTCATGTTCTCCAAATGATAATCTGCGATGATGAGATTCGGGCTCATCCGGCGTGCCGCTTCCAAGGCTGCGGGGCCATCCTGGAATCCTACGACATCACACCCTTCCGGTTTCGAGATTTGCTCGACCAGCCGGCGGACGGCGGGACTACTATCCACGACAAAGATGGTTGAAGCCACCTAACCCTCCAATGTTATTGAACTATGTCGAAGCTAGCAGTGAGGGTGTTCTTTGTCAAGAAAGCGCACGATAGGTGCGTGTTTTGACTTCGGATTTTTGAACTGACTACAATCCGACATTCGTAGGATTTGCACGACCAATGAAGACCCCCATCCACGTCATCTTTTTTGATGCAGCGGAAACGTTGTTTCATATTAATGGTTCAGTAGCGGACATCTACCTAAGGTATGCGATTCAGCATGGGTTTCGTCAGACTCCCGACTCGGCGGCATCGATTGCGCAAGCCTTTCAGCGAGCCTTTCGCGACGCGTCGCCGCCGGTTTTTGCCACAACGGATCCTATCAAGTTGAAGCAATGTGAGAGGCTTTGGTGGTTCGACATCGTACACAACGTGTTTTATCGTGTCGGGATGTTCGATCGGTTTGATGAATTCTTCGAGCAGGTCTTTCAAGTGTTTGAAGATCCTCGCTCCTGGGTATTGTTTCCTGAAACCCATGCTGTTCTGACCAGGCTGCGTGAAGAGGGGTTCGAGCTGGGGATCGTGTCCAACTTCGATTCCCGTCTCTTTCCGGTGATGCGTGGGCTCGGAATCGACGGATTCTTCGACACCGTGACGATTGCAAGCCTGGCAAGGGCAGCCAAGCCGTCGCCGAAAATTTTCGAGATTGCCCTTGAGAAACATGCGGTTGATCCAGACGAAGCGATGCATGTCGGTGACAGTATCCGGGACGATGTGGAGGGTGCGACGAAAGCCGGGCTGACCGGCGTGCTGATGGATCGGGCAGGACGCGTTCAGACGCCGGGTGGGCATGTGATTCGAACGTTGGAGGAACTTCTTCCGTTGGTGATGGCATTAAAGAAGTAGCGGAACTAGATCTTTCGCGCGGCCCCGCAGCGGGAGGTCAACCAGGTTTGACTGCGGGGTGCTCTCGAGATTGATCTCGATGACCAGCGCGCCGACCTCCTTCGCTACCGACGCAAATCCTGCTGCGGGATGGACGACTCCCGATGTGCCGATCACAAGGAGGAGGTCGCAGGCCCGCAGGGCCTGATCGCAGCGGCGCAGGTCGACTTCCCAGAGCGATTCCCCAAACCAGACGATATGAGGCCGGAGCAAAGCATGACATAGCCGGCATGTCGGCAGGATGGGAAGAGGAATCTCACGATTTTCCGAGATGACGCCGCAGCCCGTACAGCGAACCATCCAAATGTTGCCGTGAATTTCGGAGAGGCGTTGTGATCCGGCGGCTCGATGGAGCCCATCGACATTTTGCGTGATCAGCCACATCCGATCGGTCCATCGCTGTTCAAGCTCCACGAGCGTGTCGTGGGCAGGATTTGGCTGTTTTGTGGCAATCAATTCGCGCCGCCAGTTGTACCATTCCCAGACCAGCCGCGGGTCCCGCTCGAAGGCCTCCGGGGTCGCGAGATCCTCCGCGCGAAAGGTACGCCACAAGCCGTCCACCCCGCGAAACGTGGGGACGCCACTATCGGCGGAGATGCCAGCCCCCGTGAGGACGGTCACATGCCGAGCGGAGGCGAGGTGTGTGCGGGCGAGGAGAATCTGATCGTCGGTGGCCATGGTTGAATGTGCGAATTGTAGCGCATTTCGAGCCAACGATTCTGCGTGGTATAGTACGCGTCCGCAATTCTTGTGAGGAACATGATGAAACAGATTCTCATGGTGGGAGCCGGATCAGTCGGTGGGTACTTCGGCGCCCATTTTGCGAAAGCAAATCTCGCTGTTTCTTTCCTGCTGAGGCCTAAGACGCTCGCAGCCGTGAAGCAGAATGGCCTCACGATCCGCAGTGCCGACGGTTCCTTCACCGTACATCCACCAGCCGCTTCCGATCCGCGCGATCTCCCGAAGCCGGACTTGATCATCGTGTCCGTCAAAGCCTACGATCTGGATGAGGTGCTGAACCAAATCGAGCCGGTCCTGACCGATCAGACCGTTATCTTGACCCTGCAAAACGGGGTCGATACCGAAGACCGTATCCTGGCGCGTCTTCAACGGGATTGTGTCGTCGGTGGAATCGCGTATATCTATACCAAGATCGCGGCACCCGGCGTCATCGACCATTATAAGAAAGGGGCTGTGGCGATCGGGGAGTTGATGGGGCATCAGAGCCCTCGTCTGCTAGCCATCGCGGATCTGTTTAAGCGGGCGGGGATCCCTTGTCAGCTGGCCGATGATGTCCGGCGCAGCAAGTGGGAGAAGATGTGTTGGAATTGCGTCTTCAATCCCTTGACCGTGATGATCGACGATAGAGTGGCCAAGGCGCTTGATCATCCGGAGATGTTGCAAGTGATTCACCAGATCGTGGGTGAAGTCGTGGCGGTGGCGGCCACCGTGAAGGTGCCGTTAGCTGCTGACATGGCAGAGAAGGTGGTCCGCTGGACACTAGAAATTCGGGATATCCATACCTCGATGTATGACGATTGGAAGGCCGGTCGGCCGACCGAGATCGACTTTCTGAATGGGTATGTCGCGAAGCTCGGGCATGAATTCGGCATTCCGACGCCGCTGAACGACCTGCTGACGGCGGTGATCAAGACCATCACCGAGCGGGATCGAACCGGTCCCGGTATCGTGCGGATCGATGGGGCGGTGGTTCAGCCTGTCTCGTTTGATCGAGCCGCGATCGCATCGTTGCCGGTGGAACATCAGCTCGATATTTCGACGGTGATGCCCGGCATGAAGGGTAAAGGGATTCGCATGAAGGGTCTGCTCGATATTCCGGCGCTGGCCATCGGGGCGGACCATGTCACCTTTCATGCCTCGGACGGGAAATATTCCGCCTGCCTTACGCTTCAACAGGCGAGAGAGCATGGGATTCTCGTCTATGAACTTGATGGAGTGGCGTTGTCTGATGCGAAAGGCGGTCCGTTCCGGTTGGTTACACTCGGTCTCGGTGATCTGTGCGCCAACGTGAAGGGGATCGCGAGGATCGAGGTGACGATCGGAACCGGAGTAGATACGCGGCCAACGAATTGCTAGCGGGCTGTTGATAAAGTCCGCCAGCATCGTTCTCGCGGCGCTTAGAGGCCCAACACTGAGTAGGAGTTTCTCGGAGGTCGGAAACACTGTAGGGGCTTTTCCGTTCGCCAAGACCCATTGCAAGGGCGAACGGCCCACACGAAGTGTGGTCTGTACCTCCTCGCCTCTGCGCTTGCTGCGGCCTTGCTGGACGGCCTTTCTGAACAGCCTGCGAGGATGATTCGTGCAGGGTCGTCGCGAAACCGGCGCGCGGAGCCGTGAGGACCCGATGCGTACTCGTGCAGTACGGTGAGGGTCCGAGAGGCGAGCCCGCTGGCCGAAAGCTGGTCGTAGCAGCAGCGGATCGGCGATTGCAGCAGAAGTATTCATGAATAATGCGGGTTAGAACCGACACGTCAATCAACGAGGAGTATGTGGGCCGGTCTCATACTATGCCGGTCAGTGTACTCAATAGACGACACCACATCTTAGAGAGTCAAATTAAGGAGGGAGATTATGGAGAAAGGAATGCGTCCAGCAACGGCCGTTTCAAACAACGGCCCGCAGATTGATATCGGCATCCAGCCAGCCCAAAGGAAAGCCATCGCGGAGGGTTTGTCGAGGGTTTTGGCGGACACGTACACGCTGTATCTAAAGACCCACTATTTCCATTGGAACGTCACGGGGCCGATGTTCCAAACGCTTCACCTGATGTTTGAACTGCAGTACAACGAGCTTGCGCTGGCGGTCGATCTTGTCGCGGAACGAATTCGGGCACTGGGGCATCCAGCTCCAGGTAGCTACGCCCAGTTCTCAAAGCTTTCTTCCATTGCTGAGGAAACGGACGTGCCCCGGGCAGAAGACATGATTCGCCGGCTAGTCGAAGGACAGGAATCGGTGGTTCGGATTGCGAGAAGCGTTTTTGCATCTGCCGAAAAAGCGTCCGATCAGGTGACGATGGATCTTCTGACCCAACGCATGCAGGTTCATGAGAAAACTGCATGGATGCTCCGTAGCCTTCTCGAATAGCGGAGAAATCGTCTAACCAAGCGCTTGAGCGGACCGGGGTTGAAGGCGAGTTCTCGTCTCGGCACTGGCGGCGTTAGGCGGTAAAAAAGGGGGCGTGTCGTGAGACACGCCCCTGAACTCAGGGTCGTGCAATGACAGAACCGATTATTTCAAGGCGTCAATGCCAGCGCCAAAGTTAATGTGAAACGCGGCTCCATTCATCACCAGAGCCGGAACCGACTTGACACCGGCTGCTTCCGCTTCTTTCACACGCGATTTGTTCGTGCCGAGATGGACGCTTTCCACGGAATATTTTGCTGGATCCAGGGCGTTGGCGACGCTGTGCTCGGCCGCGACGCACACGGGGCATCCTGCGTGGTAGAAAATCGCTTTTGTTTTCATCATGGTCTCCCTTCAGATGTGATGTTTCAGATGAGGTTACCGTATCTACACATGGTAGAAACGACGCCAGGCTCGGGGGAGCAGACACGTTCGGCTTCCCGGCCACTTGTCGGTAACATACTGACAATCTGACAATGAAATCAATAAAAAAATTACAGCCCCTGGGGCGTGACTTCCGGATGGTTTCTCTTGTCTATTTGGTTTGTTTGGTTGAACCAGAGTAACCAGATAAACAAAACAAACCAGATGAACCAGACAGACCAGGTTAGCGAATGACCTGAATCGCTTTCCATCGTTCGGATCGATAGCGCCAGAGTAGCAGCCCCATTCGGACCGTCCAATCCGCGATCATCGCGCTCCACACGAAGAGGACATCGAGTGTGAGCCAGGGACCTGCGATGACCGCGAGGGGCAAGCGGACTCCCCACATGCCGATCGTCGTCGCAAACATAATGAACCGGGTATCGCCAGCTCCACGTAACGATCCGGCCAGGACCATGGTGAGGGCGAGCGGAACTTGGAGGATGGCGACGATGCGCAGGAACACCGTCCCGAGTTCGACGACGGCCTCGTCGTTGGTGAAGGCACGGAGCAGCGCATAGGGAAAGAAAAAGAACAGCACACCCATCGACGCCATCGCGACGGTTGCCAGGCGATTCGCTTCCCAGTTTTCGAGTTTGGCCCGGACATATTTCCCCGCGCCGATACTCTGCCCCACCATCGTGGCTGCCGCGATCGCGAAGCCGTATCCCGGCAGGAACGACAGGGATTCTATCGACAAGCCGACTTGATGCGCGGCATAGGTCACAGTGCCGTACAGCAGGACGATCTTGGTGTAAAGGATAATTCCCGCCTGTTGAAACATCCGCTCGCCGGAGACCGGCGCTCCAATCTGCCAGGTGGAGCGCAAGAGATCACGTCGTACGTTGAGTGATGTCCTTAAGAGCTTTCGGCAGGCCCAGAGGAGGTAGGCGACGCCCGTTCCTTCTGCGAGGCCCGCAGCAACCGCCGCTCCGGTGATGCCCCAGGAAGGCAGTCCCCAGAGTCCGTAGACCAGCGGGTAGGCGATCGTGAGATACAGGAGGTTCACCGCAATCAAGGCGTACATTGGGGTCTTGGTGTCTCCGGTGCCTTGCATAATCGATGAGAGGACCTGCAAGAAGATCGTGCAGGGAATGACCAGGAAGATAAGGTTCGAGTAGGGAAGGGCCAGGGTGATGACGTCGTTCTCTGCGCCCAATAGCTCCATGGTGATACGATTCAAGGACAATCCGAGTGCCACGAGCGCACAGGACACGATAGCTGCCAATCCGAGGAGATGCGTGGCGGCTTCTCCGACGTCTTTACCGCGGCGAGCGCCCCAGAGTTGAGCGATGACGACGTTTGCACCCACCGATAATCCGGAGATGAGCGTGGTGGACATGAAGGCGAGCAACTGACCAAGTCCGACGGCCGCGATGGATGTGGCGCCGAGACCGCCGACAAGGAAGACGGCGGCGATGCCCTCGGTGCGTTGGAGCAGGCTGCTGACTGTGACCGGTAAGGCAAGGGTCAGGACGGACTTTCTGATCTGTGCAACACGGGATGCCATGGCGGGCCATCCTAACAGAAGATTGTTGTTTGGTCTGTCTGGTCTATCTGGTTTGTTCGGTTTATCTGGTTGATTTGGTTCATCTGTCCGATTAGGGTCGTTGTACCATGACGGAGCTTAGCGATTTCTTACCAGTTCCTCTTCCGAAGGCCCCGCGCCTGTCAAAATCTAAATTCCTGGCCGGTCTTCAATGTCACAAGCGTCTGTACCTCGAAGTTCATTATCCCTCTCTCGCGACCAAGCCGGATGCGGCGACTCAGGCGATGTTTGATATGGGAACAGAAGTCGGAGAGTTGGCCCGGAGTCGCTTTCCTGGGGGTACCTTGGTGACAGCAGGTTATCGCCAGACAGAAGCCGCGCTAGCGCAGACGGCCGCGCTGATCCAGGACCTCACCGTGCCGGCCATTTTCGAAGCGGCGGTTTTGCACAGCGGGGTGCTGATTCGCGCGGATGTTTTGGAGCGTGTTCCAGCCGAGGAGGGACAGCCCTGTGGCTGGCGTCTGATCGAGGTCAAGTCTTCTACGAAGGTCAAAGACCTGCATCTCGAAGATCTTGCCGTGCAAAGCACAGTGATACTGGGCGCAGGGCTGACGCTCGTTTCCGTCTGTCTGATGCATATCAATACCGCGTATCTATACCGAAATGGACCGATCGATCTGACAGAGTTATTTGCGATTCAGGATCTTTCAGAAGTTGTGGCTCAACGACGGGCTGCGGTGCCCGAGCGGTTGGCCATAATGAGTCGCATGTTGCTTCAGACGCAACCCCCTTCCATTGAGCCGGACCGGCATTGCCATACACCATACGATTGTCCCTTTTGGGAACATTGCACCAAAGACAAGCCGGCGCGGTGGATTCATTATTTACCGGGATCGAAACAGGTGGTCGATCAGTTGACGCAGCAGGGCGTGACGATGATCGACGAGATTCCAGCCGGTACGAAGCTGTTGCCGGTTCAGCGTCGTGTGAAGGAGAATGTTGAGTGGGTGTCTGCGAAGCTCGGCCCTGCGTTGAAGGCCGTGCGGTATCCGGTGCATCACCTCGATTTTGAAACGGTCATGCTGGCAGTGCCGCGGTTCTCGGAGACGAGACCCTATCAAGCCCTGCCTGTTCAGTGGTCGAACCATATCGAGGAGGCAACCGGTGAGCTGCGCCACGAAGAGTTTCTGCACAAGGATGTGAGCGATCCCCGGAAACTTCTTGCCGAATCCTTGCTGGAATCTCTGGGGGACCGGGGGAGCATCTGTGTCTATTCGCCGTACGAACGGTCCATCCTACAGGGGCTGGCCACCGCGGTTCCGTCACTCAGGCCCGCGCTGTCGCTCATCGTTGGCCGGCTCTGGGACCTCTTTCCAATCATACGAGACCATTACTACCATCCTGCGTTCGGGGGATCCTATTCCATCAAGTCGGTGCTGCCGGCCATGGTCCCCTCACTTGCCTATGATGATTTGGCCATCAAAGAGGGAGGCCATGCTGCCGGTCAGTATTACCGTATGGTCTTTGTCGAAACGGATTGGGTCGAGCGGGCGACGATTGAAGAAGCGTTGTTGGCCTACTGTAAGCGCGACACCCTTGCGATGGTTGAGCTCAGGCGAGCGTTGAAGGAAAAGGCGCAGATGAAAGGTGAATAAGGTACTGATTCGTTGGCATCACATCCGCCGGCCTTAATTCTAAGGCCGGCGGGAGGAGCGAGCTTGATTTGGCGGAGAGGGTGGGGATCGAACCCACGGTCCCGTTGCCAGGACAGCAGTTTTCGAGACTGCCCGATTCGGCCACTCTCGCACCTCTCCGCAGGCCAAAAGGCTTCGCATAATCACATACGTACTTGGCGGTCCGCAAG
>DASQFV010000059.1:0-10913 GCA_035632975.1 Nitrospiraceae bacterium | reverse complement strand
GAGCTCAGCGTGCTGCTGGGGAGAAACCCCAGTCAAATCGCCAGGGGGCGATCGCTGACTGAACAGATGATGCCGCCTGTGGTGCCCGCTGGCCTTCCCTCGGAACTGCTTCAACGCCGTCCAGATGTCGTGCAAGCGGAGCAACAATTGGTTGCAGCCACCGCCAGGATCGGGATAGCGAAAGCCGAACGGTTTCCCAAACTGTCGCTGACGGGCTTCCTCGGTGTGGCGAGTCCGACTCTGACAAATTTTGTGTCGCCGGAAACCAGTTTCGGAGTCCTCGCCCCGGTACTGGCCGGCCCCTTATTGAATGCCCAAACGTTAGGGTTTCAACAGAGGGCCGCAGAAGCCCAAGCTAAACAGGCTGTGGCCCAGTATGAACAAACGATTCTCGTCGCGTTCAGAGAGGTTGAAGACGCACTGGTGGGGGTCAGCACGGCCCGCGAGCAGGCGGCCGCCCAGGAAAGGCAGGTCAATGCCCTGCGGTCGGCCTTGCATCTTGCCAATCTGAGATACAAAGGCGGCTTGGCAAACTATTTGGATGTCCTCATTGCACAGCGGAGCCTTTTTGTGACTGAATTGGCACTTGCCGACACCCATAGACTCCATCTGGTGTCGGTCGTGCAACTCTACAAGGCGCTGGGCGGCGGATGGTCGCCGGGCGAAGCGGGTCGCGAGCGCCCAGGTTCTTCTGTGCCAGCGGGAGGCCGGGGATGAGGTGATCCACAAGGCAAGGAGTTCCCACCGGTCGATTCATGACTTTCACGAAGGAGGTAGCCATGCCGAAACGCACAACACAGAAAGAAGCCACACCGCAAATGAAGCGCATCATCTTCGGAAAAAGAGCGTCTGCCTCTCGCGGGCCATCGCAGGGTGAAATCGAGCGGCGCGCGTACCAGATTTTCCTCGAACGCGGCGGTACCGACGGCCATGCCGAAGGGGATTGGCTGCAGGCAGAATATGAGCTTCGCCGAGAGAAAGGACAGGCATGAGGGACGACAATGGAAAAATCGGCTGACACGCAGCATCCCATTCATGACCTGCTCAAGCGGAGATGGAGCCCGCGCGCCTTTTCCGACAAACCGGTCGAAGCGGAGAAACTCCGCATTCTCTTCGAGGCCGCCCGGTGGGCGCCGTCCTCCAACAACGAGCAACCCTGGCGATTCATCGTCGCAAATAAGGACAATGAGACGGAGTGGAGCCGGCTCCTGGCTTGTCTGGTAGAATTTAATCGCATATGGGCCCACCGCGCGCCGGTCCTAATCCTGTCCGTGGCAAGCCTGAACTTCGAGGATGATTACACACCGAATCGGCATGCCTTTCACGACACCGGCATGGCGGTCGAGAATCTCGTGCTCCAAGCCACCGCGCTCGGACTTTCGGCTCATCAGATGGCGGGCTTCGACGTGGAGAAGGCGCGCGCCGACCTCAAGATTCCGTCGGGCTACGAGCCGGTTGCGATGATCGCGGTGGGCTATCCGGGCGATCCTGCCCAGCTGTCGGACCGCCTGCGTGCACGGGAAGCTCAACCAAGAGTCCGCAAGCCATTGACAGAGTTCGTGTACTCAGCAACCTGGGAGCAGCCGTCGCCCCTTCTCCGATAATGGACATCGGTCACACAGAGGAAAGGTAAAGGAAACATCATGGCGTCACTGAGTGGAAAAGTCGCGATCGTCACTGGGTCATCCAGCGGGATTGGACGGGCGATCGCAGAGCGATTGGCCGAAGACGGAGCGATTGTGGTGGTAAATTACGGAACAAGTACGGAGAAGGCCAAGCAAGTCGTGACGGGCATTCAGGCCAAGGGTGGGAAAGCCGTCGCCGTTCAATCTGACGTGAGCCAGGTGGCCGATGCGCGCCGCCTCGTGATCGAGACGGTGGAGCAATTCGGTCGACTCGATATTCTTGTGAACAATGCTGGCCGGTTTTTGCCTAAGCCACTCATGGAGACAACCGAGGCTGACTTCGATCAGATCATCGCCTTGAACGCCAAGGGTCCCTACTTCGCGATGCAGGAAGCGGTCAACGTGCTCAAAGAGGGCGGCCGCATCGTAAACATTTCAACCGATGGAACCCATTTGAGTTTTCCTGGTGCGACGGCCTATCTTGGCAGCAAAGGTGCACTGGAACAGTACACGAAAGGACTGGCACAGGAACTCGCTCCACGAGGCATTACCGTCAATACGGTCTCGCCAGGTTTTACCGAGACGGGCATGATGACAGACCAATTTCGCCAGATCGGCATACAGATGTCGCCATTGAAGCGGCTTGGCCTCCCCAAGGATATTGCCGACGTGGTGGCGTTCGTCGTCAGTGAAGATGCGCGGTGGTTGACCGGTCAAAATATTCATGCCGGCGGCGGCATTGTCATGTAGCAGGATGCTGAAAAAGTCCGCCAGCTTCGTTCTCGCGTCGCTCAGAGGCTCAACGTACCGAAGCGTACGCCTCGCCTCTTCGCTCGCTGCGGCCTTGCTGGACAGCCTTTTTGAGCATACTGCGGCTTTGTTGCCATCGGCGCCAATATGGAAGATTCCAATAGTATATTGTGTGTAAACCGAGTTTTTTCGCAGCCTGGTAGGAGGGAACAAATGGGACGGCAGAATATTTCCACTGGTGGTCCTTGGGAGGCCAAGCTTGGCTACTCGCGAGCGGTGCGAGTCGGTGCCTCAATACAGGTATCTGGCTCGACGGCCATGACGCCTTCCGGCCTGGTCGGCAAGGGGGATCCCTATGCACAGACGATTCAGACGTTGAAGAAGATTGAAGCGGCACTCCAGCAGGCTGGCGCCTCGCTTGCCGATGTGGTCCGAACGCGCGTGTACGTGGTGAACATTGATCAATGGCAGGACGTCGGCCGGGCCCATGGCGAAGTGTTCGGGACTATCAGGCCTGCGACGACGATGGTGGAAGTGCAACGGCTGATCGATCCGGACATGTTGGTCGAGATCGAGGCCGATGCCATTCTGACCCAGGAAGAGTCATAGAGGCAGGCGCGTGGGTGCTCAGATGGATCGACAGGCACCAGAAATCAGGCATCTGTCCAAGACGGATCCGGTCATGCGACGGTTGATCCGTGAAGTGGGTCCCTTCACCTTAACTCCACAAGCGAAGCGGTCGCCGTTTGAATCGTTGGCACGAGCGATTGCCTATCAACAACTGCACGAGAAAGCGGCGGAGAGTATTTTGCGCCGGTTCGTGGCCTTGTTTCCGACAGGACTGTTCCCTCAACCAGACGATCTGCTCGCGATGAACGAACAGGCGATTCGTGGCGCCGGCTTTTCACAAGCCAAGGTTGCGGCGCTTCGCGATCTGGCAGCCAAGACGCTCGATGGTACCGTCCCGACAGGCGCGATCGTCAGAAAGCTGGACGACGAGGCTATTGTCGAGCGGCTCATTGCGGTCCGTGGGATTGGTCGTTGGACGGCCGAAATGCTGTTGATATTCCAACTGGGGAGACCGGATGTCCTGCCGGTCGACGACTTCGGCGTGCGCAACGGGTTCCGCATCGCCTATGGTCGGCGTTCGATGCCGATGCCGAAAGAGGTGCGACGATACGGGGAGCGCTGGAAACCCTATCGCACTGCGGCCGCCTGGTATCTCTGGAGGGCGGCCGATCGCGCGAAGGAATCAGGATGCTGAAAAAGTCCGCCAGCGGCGTTCTCGCATCGCTCAGAGGCTCAACGTACCGAAGCGTACGCCTCGCCTCTTCGCTTGCTGCGGCCTTGTTGGACGGCCTTTTTGAGCATCCTGAGAGTCCAGACTGAGTTTTTCCGTGTCCTGTTGGCTCCACATAGGGGTTGCCCATGGCCGATGAGAAAAAACGACTCGACTCCAATATAGCGGGCAACTTTTTTGTCGACGCGACTTGCATCAATTGTGATACGTGTCGCCAGTTGGCGCCGACGAGCTTCGAGGAAGTCGGTAATTTTTCCGCGGTCACCCAACAGCCGACTGATGATGGGCATCTACAGCAGGCCTATCAAGCGCTCCTCGCCTGCCCGGTCGGATCGATCGGCACCGAGCACAGCGACAAGTTACGGATGAAAGAAGCCATGGCAAGCTTTCCGCTCCAACTTGAAGACGAGGTGTCTTACTGCGGTTTTAATTCGGAGAAGTCGTTCGGCGCGAATAGCTTCTTCATCGAACATCCGGACGGCAACTGGCTCGTCGATTCACCGCGTTATCTCAAACATCTCGTCGAGGCCTTCGAACAAAAGGGCGGCATCGCCTACATCTTCCTCACGCATAAAGACGATGTGGCCGATGCTGAAAAGTATGCCGCACACTTCGGCGCGAAACGGATAATTCATCGGGCTGACGTCGAAGCGGCTCCGGATGCGGAATGGATCATTGAAGGAGCTGACAGTATACAAGTCATGCCGCAGTTTCAGATCATTCCTGTGCCGGGCCACACGGCAGGCAGCATGGCCCTTCTCTACAAGAACCGGTTCCTCTTCACGGGGGACCATCTCTGGTGGGACTCCGCGCAGAAGATGCTCGGTGCTCCGAGCCGGCTGGTTTGGCGGAAGTATGTATTGGTGAACTCCATCCAGAAACTCCTCGACTACCCCTTCGAATGGGTGCTGGCCGGGCATGGGGAACGGACGCGCTTGCCGGCTGGCGAGATGCGCGCACAGCTCCAGGCGCTGGTTGAGCGTCGCCAGACTACCAGGGTGTTGCCATAGCGATGCTCAGGTGTCTCGCCCGGTGGATCGACCGCAACATTCTTTCCCTCGGCCGTGAGATGCGGCTCTCCTATCTGCCGCCGCTGATGGTCTATATGGCCTACGGGATCTCTGGTCTCACCGGGATCGTCGGAACCTTTTTCGTCAAGGACTACCTCGGTCTCTCTGCCTCGTTCCTCGCCGCGCTGGGATTCTGGACCGGCATTCCCTGGGCACTCAAGATGCCGATCGGACATCTCGTCGATCTCTTGTGGCGCTGGAAAGGCTGGCTCGTTGGCCTCGGAGCCGGACTGCTGGCCGCCAGTCTTGGGATCATGGCGGCATTGATCGGAAGTCGGGAAGCGATGACCTCCATCATGCCGGCGGATGCCTGGTATGTGGTCAGCACATTGCTTGGGCCGATCGGCTACGTATTGCAAGACGCGGTCGCGGATGCGATGACAGTCGATGCCGTGCCACGAGTGGATGAGCGGGGGCAACCGTTCGACCAGCCGACGCTCAAGCTCATGCACACCACTATGCAGACGCTCGGGCGTGTGGCGATCGTCGGTGGCGGGACTCTGGTGGCATTGATCAACGTGTATGTCTTCACAGGGGTCGAAGGGCTCCCACAGACAGAGATCGTTCGGCTGTACAAGCAAGTCTACCTCATGGCGTTAATCATCCCGTTCATCTCGGTACTTGGGGTGGGGGTTGCCTGGTTCCTGCAACAACGTCACATGCGGCAGCTCCGACAGCAGGGGTTCACGCGTGAGCAGATCAACGAGATGGTGCGCGACCGGGGAAGCCTGGTGGAGGCGACCAAGCCAAATTGGTGGATTCTTGGTGGGAGCCTCGCCTTTGTCCTGTTCACGCTGACCGTCGGATTCGGCGGCTTCTCTTATAGCGAAGAAATTGTCTTTGTCGGCTCAATGGCAATCGTCTTGTTCTTGATGGCCCGGCTGGTGCGAGAGCTGGAGCCAGACAAACGATTCACCCTGGTCGGGACAGCGGTCGTGGTCTTTATCTTCCGCGCAATCCCAGGGACCGGGCCAGGGACCACGTGGTGGATGATCGACCAGCTCAAATTTGATCAACAGTTTCTCTCGGTCTTGTCCTTGATCGGCAGCACGTTAACCTTGGCGGGAATGTTCGTCTTTCGTCGCTTCATGGCCGAGCGGTCGATTGCCTATGTCGTGGGATTTCTTACGGTGATCGGAACCATTCTGACCCTCCCGATCGTGAGCATGTTCTACGGCTTGCACGAATGGACAGCAAAAATCACGGGAGGGATTATCGATGCACAATTCATTGCGCTGATCGATACAGCATTAGAATCGCCGCTCGGTCAGATCTCTATGATTCCGATGCTGGCCTGGATTGCGAACAGCGCTCCCGCGAACTTGAAGGCCACCTTCTTCGCCGTGATGGCTTCATTTACGAATCTGGCCCTATCGTTGAGCCAGCTCGGCACCAAATACATGAACGAAATCTACCTGGTCAGTCGGGAAGTGCGCGATCAGGCCTCGGGCGTTATCCAAACGCCTGCCGACTACAGCCAGCTTGGCCCGTTGCTCATCGCGCAGCTCCTCCTGGGCCTCGCCCTTCCCTTCGCGGCGATTATGTTTGCCAAGGTTACCCGCTTCAAAAGCGCATAACGATTCTGCCGCAATCGCAGATCTGCTGCTACGACAAGTCCGTCCGACATTGCCTTCGTGACGAGGCGAAGGAGGCGCGGCAAGGTGCGAAGCCGCAACTCCGAGGCTGACCCTCGTTTCACGTTTCACGCCTCACGTTTCACGGTTCTTGGGAGCGGGCCGATAACGACGCAGATGGTCGTGGATCGTTCGCCGCAATAGAAAGGTGATGTCGGGCAGGCTCCTACAACATCTCGCTCCAGGGTGGGCTCAAGGCAAATGCGGCATTGATCAGTCCGACATGGGAGTAGGCCTGGGGGAAGTTGCCGAGTTGGAGGCGAGCATGCGGGAGAAAATGTTCTGAGAGGAGCCCGACACCGTTGGCGGCCGTCATCACCCGCGACATGACCTGTTGAGCCTCGGACAAGCGACCGAGCTTCACCAGTGCCTGGACGACCCAGAACGAGCAGATGACGAAGCCGGCCTGCGGTGTGCCGAAATCGTCTTGTCGCAGATAGCGATAAAGGAACCCTTTTTCCTCACCACCATTCCCCACCATGAGTTCCCGTAAGATCTCTTCCGTTGTGGCTTCACAGACCTTCCGGTTGGGAAAGCCGAGAATCGCCGCCTGGGCAAGTGCAGCATCGTACGTGTCATCGCTGGGCCCATTGCGCAGCGCGCCTCCCTTGGTTGCGCGCTCCAACGCCTGGACACTGAGAGTGCGAGCGCGGTCCAGATCCACGGAGAGGGACTGAAGAAACCCCGCCCGCTGCATGCGTTCAGCTCGATCCAGACCGGCCCAACACATCAGGTTGGTGAAGGAATGTTCCTTCCACCCGTTGCGGATCTCCCACAGGCCGGCATCAGGCTGGGAAATACTCCGCATGCAGAGGTGGACCAGTTTCGCCACTAATTCTTCGTGTTCCTTCGTTCGCAGATCGTAGAATCGATTGTCGAAGAAGATCGGTGCCAAGGTCAGGATCATCTCTCCATAGACGTCATTCTGGACGTGCTCGGCCGCCTGATTGCGACTCCTCACCGGCCGACTGTGTGCGAATCCCTCCCAGTTCTGGTGTTCTGTTTCGGGGATTGGCAAGTCTTGGCTCAGCGAATACACGGGCGAGAGACGGTCATGAGATTGATCCAGAGTGTAGACGATGCTGAGAAGAAACTTTAGAAAGCCTTCCATTTCTTCGAAGTGGCCGAGGTTATGAAAGGCCGACAGCGAAAAGTAGGCGTCACGCAGCCAACAGTAGCGGTAGTCCCAGTTTCGTCCTCCTCCGGGATGCTCGGGCAAACTGCTCGTCAGCGCGGCAAGGATCGCGCCCGTGTCTTCGTAACAATGAAGTTTGAGGACGAGGGCTGAGCGAATCACCTCTTCCTGGTAGAGCACGGGGATGGAGCAATGCTTCACCCAGGTCCGCCAGTGTTTGGTCGTTTGGTCCAGGAATTCGTGGGTGGCCTTGACGATGTCATCTTCAATCCCAAGACCCCAGGTCAATGCAAAGTACATCTTTGAGGTGAGCGCGACAGGAGATTCCTCGCAGAGATACGTGAGGGGCATGTTGGTGAGCAGGCGTAGGAGCTCCCCACGAATGTCGTATCGCACGTGGCTGCTGCCGCGAATCAAGCGGGCCGGTTCTTTTTCCCAGCCGGAGACGGGCCGACAGCAGACGCGGATAGAAGGTGTCCCGCTCAGCGGTTCCACCATGCGAAACAGCGCAGCTGGTCGGTAGATGCGCCCATATTGCTCAAAGCGTGGACAAAAGTCGGTGATCTGGAACGAGTCGCCGTTTGGAAGCGAGACCGTAGTCACCAGGATGTTCGTATTCGGCAGATAGCGCTGGGTCGTGGCGACTTTTTCAGGAGGGGCGGGTGAGGAAACTGAAAAGTGTCCCCCTTCCGGGTCCAGGATTCTGCCGAAGACCGGAGGACTATCCGGCCTCGGCAGACACAACCAGTCGATGGAACCTTGATCGCTGATCAATGCAGAAATCTGGCAGTTGCCGATGAGTCCGTACGGATACATGTGACGACAGTATTTGATTTTGCGGCCAAAGTAAACTACCTTGTTCCTATGAATCTCTCTCTGCGATTCGTCCTCCCGTTGGCGCTCGTACTGGCGTTGATCGCGTACGGAGTGATCCCGCTCGTCGATTCGTTGACGTTGAAATGGTTCGTCCGGGATCTCGAGATTCGGGCCAATATGATGGTCAATACGATGGAGGGACCGCTCTCGGAACTTTTGGCATCCAACTCGAAGGACAAGATTCTTGCGTACTTCACTCGCATTATGCAGGATGAGCGGCTGTACGCTCTGGGCTTCTGTGATATGAAAAACCGCCTTCTGTATAAGACCCAAACCTACCCCGACGAAGCGACCTGCGAGAGCACAGCCAGCCTAATGCCCGATTCGTTTACCGTGCTGAAGTTGACCCGCGGGCCGCTGCACATGGCTTCGGCCTCCATTGAATCGAAGGGACAATCGGTCGGACGTCTTCTGCTCCTCCACGACATGAGTTTCATCCAACAACGCAGCAGCGATACGAAGTGGTACGTCTTTTATTTGTTTGCGGCTCTCGGCGCGGTCATCTCGCTGGTAACCGTGTTGGTCGCGCACCTCAGTTGGAAAGGGTGGGTGGCAGGGGTGCGAGCCATGCTGAAGGGGGAAGGACTTCTGACCCCAATGACGCAGGAACAGCATGCGCCTGAACTGCGGCCTCTGGCAAAGGATTTGCGATCGTTAGTGCAGGCGCTCGAGGCCGACCGTCGGATGCGCGATGAGAGTCAGATTTCATGGACCCCGACCAGCCTCAAGACCATACTTCACGAACAGCTCGCCGGCGACCAGGTGCTCATTGTGTCCAACCGCCAACCGTATGTCCACAACCGGCGAGGCCAGAAGATCGAAGTGCAGGTACCGGCAAGCGGATTGGTCTCGGCGCTGGAGCCGGTCATGCGTGCCTGTTCCGGGGTGTGGATCGCACATGGCAACGGAACGGCCGACCGGGATGTCGTGGACGCGCGCAGCCATGTCGGTGTGCCGCCGGAGCAACCCGCGTATGAGATACGCCGCGTCTGGATAACCCCGGAAGAGGAGGCCGGTTACTACTACGGGTTTGCGAACGAAGGTCTCTGGCCCTTGTGTCACATCGCCCACGTCCGACCCACGTTCCGCTCGTCGGATTGGAATCACTATGTGGCGATTAACGAACGATTCGCCCAGGCCGTCTCTGAGGAAGCCACCACCGACAATCCGGTCGTCCTGGTACAGGATTACCATTTCGCCCTGCTTCCGAAATTGATCCGAGACAAATTGCCGAACGCGACGATCATTACTTTCTGGCACATCCCCTGGCCGAACGCGGAAAGTTTCGGGATCTGCCCCTGGCGCCAGGAAATTCTGGAGGGGCTTCTGGGAAGCAGTATTCTTGGGTTCCATACCCGAGTCCACTGCAACAATTTCATCGACAGTATCGATCGGCTCCTTGAGGCACGCATTGATCGGAACAGCTCGACGGTGTCGTATGGAGGCAAGCTGACGGCAGTCAACCCCTATCCGATCTCCATTGAGTGGCCCTTGCGATGGATCCGAGACCAGCGGCCGGTGCCGGAGTGTCGAACACTGGTGCGGGAGCTCTATGGGCTTCCGCCTGACCGCCTTGTGGGTATCGGGGTCGAGCGGCTGGATTACACGAAAGGCATTCTGGAACGGTTCATGGCGGTTGAACGGTTGCTGGAACTCCAGCCCGAATGGATCGGCAAGTTCACATTCATACAGATTGCCGCTCCCAGCCGCGCGATCATCGAACAGTACCAGCATCTCACGAGCCAGGTGTTTGCATTGGCCGAGCAGATCAACAAGCGGTTCGGGCGGGACGGCTACGAGCCGATCTGTCTGAAAGTTGAGCATTACGAGCCGCCCCAAGTCTGCGAGTGTTATCGCGGGGCGGATGTTTGTGTGGTCAGCAGTCTCCACGACGGGATGAATTTGGTCGCCAAAGAGTTCATCGGCGCTCGCGATGACGAGCAGGGCGTCCTGATCCTCAGCCAGTTCACGGGAGCCGCCCGTGAGCTGACTGAGGCGCTCGTGGTCAACCCGTACGACATCGATCAGTTTGCCGCCGCGCTCCACGTGGCCCTGAACATGCCCAAGGTTGAGCAACGTGCTCGGATGCAGAGCATGCGTGGGCTTATTCAGGAATTCAATGTCTACCGTTGGGCAGGACGCATGCTCACGGATGCAGCCCGTATGCGAAAGCGGGAGCGGGTAATGAAGCAGGTCGGGCGCAAGAGCTTGCTGAGTGAGATGATCGACTGACCATGGACTATCTTCTGACGGGCAGAGGTAGGAGTGAACTCGAGGCGCTCGTAAAAGTCCATTCTTTGTTTGCCTTCGATTTTGATGGAACGTTGGCGAAGATCGTTCGCGATCGCCACACCGCGCAACTGGGACCCCCGATCCGCCTCTGGCTCGGAGAACTGGCCAAGCGCGCCCCGACGGCCATCATTTCCGGGCGTTCCGTGGACGATCTGCGGGCGCGTGTCGGCAACACCGTGCCCTACCTGATCGGGAACCATGGGTTGGAAGGTCTTCATGTGACACAGCAGG